>CBFCWZ010000060.1:0-14050 GCA_965601935.1 uncultured Ilumatobacteraceae bacterium | reverse complement strand
GAAAATCACGGGCCACACCCCAACCGGTGGATGGTCACCTATCCGCGCGGCCCCCTGACACCATTGCGGGAGCGATGATGGCCATGTCGCCGAACGTCGACATCTCGACCAGCACCGAGGGAGGCATCACGCGCGGACTCAAGCGGGCCGTGCTCGGCGGCGAGTCGTTCTTCATGAACACCTTCACCGCCACCGGCCCCGACGCCCACGTCGCCATCGCCCCGTCGCTCCCGGGCGACATCATCACGTGGCCGCTCAGTGGCAACACCGTGTATCTCCAGTCGGGTTCGTACCTGGCCTCGCCCGGTTCGATCGACATCGACTCCAAGTGGGGCGGAGCGAAGACCTTCTTCAGCAAGGAGGGGCTCTTCATGCTGAAGTGCTCGGGCCACGGCGATCTCGTGGTGTCGAGCTATGGCGCCGTCCAGGCGATCGACCTCGCGGCGGGTCAGCGCTACACGGTCGACACCGGCCACATGGTCGGGTGGGACGAGGGCGTCAACTACGAGGTGAGGAAGGTCGGGAACTGGAAGTCGACGATGCTCAGCGGCGAAGGACTCGTCGTCGAACTCACGGGCCCGGGGCGGATCTACCTCCAGACCCGCAGCCCCGAGAACTTCATCGACTGGCTCGCCCCCAAACTCCCGGGCAACCGGAGCTGACCGGCATCAGTCATCGCGGCCGCCCCTGCGCGGCACCCTCGTCGGAAGGTGACGCGCAAGGTGCAGCGTTGGCGGACACGGTTGCGGGTCAGTTGAGGCGTTCGATGACCATGGCCATGCCTTGGCCACCGCCGACGCACATCGTCTCGAGGCCGATGGTCTTGTCCTCGGTCTGCAGGTTGTGGATCAGCGTGGTCATGATGCGTGCGCCCGTCATGCCGAAGGGGTGACCGAGGGCGATGGCGCCGCCGTTCACGTTGAGCTTGTCCCAGTCGAAGCCGAGATGCTTGGCCGAGGGGATGACCTGGGCGGCGAACGCCTCGTTGATCTCGATGAGGTCGACGTCGTCGGCACTCATGCCGGCGCGCTCCATGGCCATCCGGCTGGCCTCGATGGGGCCGAGGCCCATGATCTCGGGGTTGAGCCCGGTGACACCCGACGACACGACCCGGGCCAGCGGGGTGAGGCCCAGCTCTGCGGCCTTGGTGTCGCTCATCACCATCACGGCGGCGGCTCCGTCGTTGAGCGGGCAGGCGTTGCCCGCGGTGATTTCACCGTCGGGGCGGAAGACCGGCTTCAGGTTGGCCAGACCCTCGGCCGTGGTCCCCGGGCGGGGCCCGTCGTCCTTGCTGACGACGGTGCCGTCGGGAAGGGTGAGGGGGGTGATCTCGGCGTCGAAGTGGCCGCGCTCGACGGCCGCGACGGCACGCTGCTGGCTGAGGGCACCGAACTCGTCCATCTCCTGACGGCTGACGTTCTCGTACTCACGTACGTTCTCTGCGGTCTGACCCATCGCCATGTAGAAGTCGGGCAGGCCCTCGGGCGGGGTCCACGGGGGCTGGCCGCCCTGGGCCCGCAGTGCGGTGCGCTCACCGGCCTCGGCGAAGATCGGGTTCGGGGCGGTGTCGCTGGCCCCGCTGCCGTAGCGGGAAACCGCCTCCACACCGGCGGCGATGAAGCAGTCGCCCTCGCCGGCCTTGATCGCATGGGCCGCCATGCGGATCGTCTGCAGGCTCGACGAGCAGTACCGGTTGACCGTCACACCCGGGACGTCGTCGAGACCGGCCAAGCCGGCGACCATGCGCCCGACGTTGAACCCGGCCTCGCCGGCCGGCTGTCCGCACCCCATGATGAGGTCTTCCACGTCGTCGGGCTGCACCTCCGGCACCTTCTCCATGAGGGCGCGCACGATCTGGGCCGACATGTCGTCAGGCCGCAGATCGACGAGCGAGCCCTTCATGGCACGGCCGATGGGGCTGCGTGCGGTGGCAACGATCACTGCTTCAGTCATGCCGCGCACACTACCCACCGGTAACAACCGCGGGCCAACCGCTCAACGTGTGTCGACCACCTTGAAGGGCTCGATGAACGAACCTTCGGGCAGACCTCGGTCGACCGCGAGTTGCCCCCAGAACTCCGAGACCCGCTCCAGCATCACCTCGGGGTCACGATGCTGGCTCTCGTGGCACATCAGCGCGGCGATCTTGCGCTCCATTGCCGACGTGATGTCGACGTAGTCGCCGTCGAGGCCGAAGGTGATCCAGACCTCGTCGACCGACCAGTCGTCGAGTTCGCTGCACGGCTGACCCGGAAAGGCGAACGGGTTGCGGGCGTCGGGGTAGACCGCGCACATCGTGGCCTCCGCGGAGGCCGTGTGGTCCGGGTGGGAGCCATAGGTGGAGTCGAGGTTGCGCAGCGGGCTCTGGGCGATGACCACCTGGGGCCGCACATCGCGGATGACTGCGCTGATGTCGTGGCGCAGTTGCATCGTGACCTCGACCTCGCCGTCCATGTAACCGAGGAAGCGCAGATCGGTGACCCCCACCTGGGCGGCGGCCTTGGTCTGCTCGGCGCGCCGGATCGAGGCCATCTGATCCCGCGGGATCGAGTGGTCGAAGCCACCTGCCTGGCCGTCGGTGACCAGGCAGTAGACCACCTCGATGCCTGCATCGGTCATCAGGGCAACGGCCCCGGCCGCACCGAAGTCGACGTCGTCGGGATGGGCCGTCACGACGAGAACCCGTTCGATCTCGGAGAAGTCGAGCATCGCAACAGTCAACGCCGCAAGCGAAGCGATCTCAACGCGGTTCCGTAGAGTCTCGTCGATGAACCCGCCTCCCGACACGCGTGTGGGCACCGTCGTCCACACGTTGACGACCGTGGCGGGGTTGTGTCTGGCCGGGTGGGCGACCTTCCTGCTACGTCAGATCTCCTTCGCCCGTCGTGTCACCGACTCCCAGCTCGCCGACGAGTGGGAACGGCGCATCGAGATCCTCAGCTTCCTCGTGGTCGTCCCGAACGTGGCGATCTTCGTTCCCGCCGCAGCAGCTGCAGCCACCGCAACCTGGCTGGCGGGGCCGACACAGGAGCTTCCCCTCGCAATCATCCTCCGACTCGTGCAGTGGAGTTCGGTCCTCCTCGTGGCGATCGGGGTCGTGTCGATCTTCAGCTCGCTGATCAACGAGGCGGACTCCCCTGCCATCGTCGAGGAGATCGCCGCTCCGGTCGGCGGCATCCTCGTCGCCTCCGCGATGTACATCCTCTGCCGCAACGCCGGCCACCAATCCCCCGGCGGCTAACGGTGTCAGACACCCGTTGCAGCTTGCCGTTGCAGCTTGCCGTCACAGCTCCGCAGGCGCTGCACGATCAGCACGCTGCAACTGCCTGTCCGAACGTGCACCACGAACGACCCGTCCAACCTGCAACAGAAACCTGCAACAGGTGTCTGACACCGGGGCGGGTCAGTCGCCGAGGTCGCCGGTGCGGAAGTGGCGGCGGCAGAGGAGGTCGTAGTGGACCTGGTCGCCGAAGAGGGGTTGGTCGGGTGAGTCGGCGGTGTCACCGACCACGACGGTGTCGCCCTCGTACGTGACGAAGCCGTTCACGACACGGGCATTGCGGGTGGCCCGGGCACCACACCAGCAACGGGCCTCGACCTGGAGCGGCACGTGTTCGTCGGCGATCTCGATCATCCGCTTCGTGCCCTCGAACAGGAGGCCCCGGAAATCGGTGAGCAGACCGAAGGCGTACACCTCGACGTCGAGATCGTCGACCACCCGGGCCATCTGGTCGCACTGCGCGGGGGTGTAGAACTGCACCTCGTCGCACACCAGGTAGTGCAGCGGCCAATTGTCGGTGGCGAGCCGGAGGATGTCGAGATCGGGGGTGACCTCGATGGCGGGAGCCGCCACACCGAGCCGGCTCGTGACCTGCTGGCCCTCACGGTCGAGGGTCGTGAGGAGGAGGCCGAACAGGTCGCGCTGCGACAGGTTGTGGTGGATCTGGAGTGCAACGGTGCTCTTTCCCGAGCCCATCGTTCCGAAGTTGAAGCGCAGCGATGCCATGTGCAGAGGGACCATATCGGCGGGGTGCCACATCGCCGGGCGCGAGAATCGATGCGATGGCAGCCGATCCGATGCTGTTCTGCGAGCTGGCGCACACCTCGCGCGCCGTCGCGGCGACCTCGGCGCGCAACGACAAGGTGTCCCTCCTCGCCGCCGTCCTCTCCCGCGCGTCGGGCCCAGAGATCGTCCCGGCCGTGTGCTTCCTCACGGGAACGACCCCGTGGGGCCGGATTGGCGTCGGATGGTCGACCCTCGCCTCGGCACGGGTCCCGGGCGCTCCCGAGGCATCCCTCACGGTGATGGAGGTGGCCCAGGCGATCGGGCTGATCATGACGCTGCGTGGCGAGGGTTCCGCCGCGCCGCGCCAGGACGCTGTGCGCGACCTGCTCGGGGCGGCGACCGAACCGGAGCAGGCCCTGCTCGCCGGGATCTTCGGTGGCGAGCTCCGCCAGGGGGCACAGGCGGGGGTCATGACCACTGCCATCGCCACGGCGGCGAACGTCCCGGTCGGCGCCGTTCGCCGTGGGGCGATGATGTCGGGGGATCTGGCCGTCGCGGCCCACGCCGCCCTGACCGGTGGGCGAACCGCGCTCGAAGCGATCGACCTGCAAACGCTGCGGCCAGTTCTCCCGATGCTCGCCAGCCCCGGCTCCGACATCGTCACGGCCGTGCATGCCGACGGCCTCCAGCTCGTCGAGGCGAAGCTCGACGGGGCGCGTGTCCAGGCACACCGCGCCAACGACGACGTCCGCCTGTTCACACGAAACCTCAACGACGTCACCGAACGACTCCCCGGCGTGGTCGACCTCGTCCGCTCCCTACCCGGCTCCGACCTCGTCCTCGACGGCGAAGTACTCGGCCTCGCCGACGACGAGAGCCCACGGCGGTTCCAGGACACGATGGGCGACTTCGGAGCCGACCAGGCAGCGGGGCGGGGCGGCGGGCTCCGGGCGTTCTTCTTCGACGTCCTCCGAGCCGAGGGCGACGCAATCCACTCCCGCCCGCTGCACGAGCGGCACGACCTGCTCACCCGCATCGTGCCCGACGACCACCGTCCCCCGTCGATGGTGACCGACCATCCGGCCGCGGCCCAGGACTTCCTCGACTCGATCATCGACGCCGGGCACGAAGGGGTGGTCGTCAAGGACCTCGACCAGCCCTATCAGGCGGGCCGCCGCGGGGCGGCCTGGAGAAAGGTCAAGCCGGTGCACACCCTCGACCTCGTGGTGGTCGCTGTCGAGTGGGGTCACGGTCGCCGCACCGGGACGCTGTCGAACCTGCATCTCGCCGCTCGGGCCGACGACGGCTCGGGCGGGTTGCTGATGGTCGGCAAGACGTTCAAGGGGATGACCGACGAGATGCTGGCCTGGCAGACCGAACGGTTCACCGAGCTGGCGACCCGCCGCGAGGGACACATCGTCCACGTGCGCCCCGAACAGGTCGTGGAGATCGCCGTCGACGGCATCCAGAGATCGACCCGGTACCCCGGTGGGGTCGCCCTCCGGTTCGCCCGTGTGAAGCGGTACCGGCACGACAAGGCCGCCGGTGACGCCGACACCATCACAACGGTGGCAACACTGCTCTGACACCCGTCGGACCCTGCTCCTTCTCCGAGGACGGAGAAGAGGGACCGAGACCCTCAGGGACATTGGTCCTTCCTTGGCGCCAGATACGAGTGAGTGGGGCCGGGACGCACTACGGTTCAGGGGACAGATCGGGGCAAAGGCGCTCCTTTCGGCTGCCCCTCCGCAGCAACTCGGAGGACCGTCATCAAAGGAACGAACTCACATGACCGACACGATCGACCGGTCCGGTGACACCGAGGACGATCGGGTCCTCGATCACCTCGTCGTCCGCTTCGCCGGCGACTCCGGCGACGGGATGCAGTTGACGGGCTCGCGCTTCACCTCCGTGAGCGCGACCTACGGCAACGACCTCTCCACCCTCCCCGACTTCCCCGCCGAGATCCGTGCCCCTGCAGGTTCGATCAGCGGCGTGTCCGCCTTCCAGGTCAACATCGCCGACCACGACATCACCACGCCGGGCGACGAACCGAACGTCCTCGTCGCCATGAACCCCGCCGCGTTGAAGGCCGAACTGCACCGGCTCGAGCCGGGTGGCACCGTCATCATCAACGAAGACGCCTTCGACGAGCGCAACCTCGAGAAGGCCGAATACGACGCCAACCCGCTCGACGACAACACGCTCGCCACGTACCGCGCGATCAAGGTGCCGATGAGCAGCCTCACGAAGGAGGCCTGCGCTCCGCTCGGGGTGAGGCCCCGCGACGCCGAGCGTTCGAAGAACTTCTTCGCTCTGGGCCTCGTCTCGTGGATGTACTCCCGGCCCGCCGACCCCACCCTCGAGTGGATCAAGGAGCGCTTCGGGGGGAACGAGAAGGTCGAGGGCGCCAACCGCGCCGCCTTCCTCGCAGGCTTCAACTTCGCCGAGACCACCGAGGTGGTCGGCCACCGCTACGAGGTCAAGCCGGCCCACCTTCCCGCCGGCGAGTACACCAGCGTCACCGGCAACACCGCGCTGTCGTGGGGCATCATCGCCGCAGGCCAGCTGGCCAAGCTCCCCATCACGCTGGGGTCGTACCCGATCACGCCCGCCAGCGACATCCTCCACGAGCTGTCGAGGCACAAGCACTTCGGCGTTCGGACCGTCCAGGCCGAGGACGAGATCGCCGCCGCGGGCATGGCGCTCGGAGCCGCATTCGCCGGCCACCTCGGCGTCACCACCACCAGCGGCCCTGGTGTCGCGCTGAAGAGCGAGACGGTTTCCCTGGCCGTCTCGGTGGAGCTCCCGCTCCTGCTCGTCGACATCCAGCGGGGTGGCCCCTCCACCGGGCTCCCCACGAAGACCGAGGCCTCCGACCTCAACATCGCCCTGTACGGCCGCCACGGGGAAGCACCCCTCCCGGTGGTGGCGTCCTACTCCCCCGCCCAGTGCTTCCATGCCGCCATCGAGGCCGTGCGGATCGCACTGAAGTACCGGACCCCGGTGATCCTGCTCTCCGACGGCTACCTGGCCAACGGCTCCGAACCGTGGCTGCTGCCCGACCTCGACGCCCTCCCCGACATCTCCGTGCCGTTCGCCACCGAGTTCAACCATGTCGACAAGGAGGGCAACGACGAGTTCTGGCCGTACCTCCGCGACGAGAAGACCTACGCACGGCCGTGGGCGATCCCCGGCACACCGAACCTGATGCACCGCATCGGTGGCATCGAGAAGCGCGACGGCGCCGGCAACATCGACTACACCCCCGAGAACCACGAGCGGATGGGCCGGCTGCGCGAGGCCAAGATCCAGGCCATCGCCGCCGACATCCCGCCCACCGAGGTGAGCGGGGACGACGACGCCGAGATCCTCGTTCTCGGCTGGGGCTCCACCTGGGCAGCGATCGACGCCGCAGTGCAGCGCCGTCGCCGGGCGGGCGTGAAGGTGGCCAAGGTGCACATCATGCACCTCAACCCACTCCCCTCCGACCTGGGCGACATCCTGCGTCGTTACCGCAGGGTGATCGTTCCCGAACTCAACAGCGGCCAACTCACGCAGGTCATCAGAGGCAAGTACCTCGTCGACGCCGGTGCCCTCACCAAGGTGCAGGGCCTCCCGTTCAAGTCCCGCGAGATCGAAGCCGCCATCGACGAGGCCGTGGCCTCGCTCGCCGAAGGAGCACAGTCATGAGCACGACCGAGGTTGCGGTCACCACGAAGAAGGACTGGGCCAGCGACCAGGAGGTCCGCTGGTGCCCGGGTTGTGGCGACTACGGAATCCTGCAGGCCGTCCAACAGATGATGCCCGACCTGGGGATCACCCCGGAGAACACCGTGTTCGTCTCGGGGATCGGCTGTTCCAGCCGTTTCCCGTACTACATGAACACGTACGGCATCCACTCGATCCATGGCCGTGCGCCGGCCATCGCCACGGGGATCGCGGTGGCCCGCCCCGATCTGAACGTTTTCGTCATCACCGGTGACGGCGACGGTCTCTCGATCGGCGGCAACCACCTCATCCACGCGCTGCGCCGCAACGTGAACCTGAGCATCCTGCTGTTCAACAACCGGATCTACGGCCTCACCAAGGGCCAGTTCTCTCCCACGTCCGAACTCGGCAAGGTGACCAAGTCGACCCCGTTCGGGTCGATCGACCCGCCCTTCAACCCGCTCTCGGTCGCGCTCGGAGCCGAAGCCGGCTTCGTGGCCCGCACCCACGACCTCGACCGCAAGCACATGATGGAGATCTTCAAGCGGGCCTACCACCACAAGGGGGCCTCGTTCGTCGAGATCTACCAGAACTGCAACGTGTTCAACGACGGCCAGTTCAACGACATCACCAAGAAGCAGCAACGCGACGAGATGATGATCGATCTGGTGCACGGCGAACCGATCCTGTTCGGCGCCGACCGGCAGCGTGGCGTGCACATGGGCGAGGACGGCTTTCTCCGTATCGTCGAGGTGGCCGACGTCGGCATCGAGCGCATCCTCGTCCACGACGAGCACCGCCCCTTCCCGTCGCTGGCGTTCGCCCTCTCTCGGCTCAACACCGACGACCACTCCCCCACCCCGTTCGGCATCTTCCGTGACACGGAACGGCCGGAGTACACCAAGGCGGTCGCCGATCAGGTCATGGAGGCCAGCGAGTCGAAGGGCCCCGGCGACCTGGGTGCCCTCATCCGCTCCAACGGCACCTGGACGGTCTGACACCGCCCGACCCGCCGCCGGTGCCTCGGGTCGTCGACTGTCAGTCGATGGCCCGACCGGACGTGGCGTCGAACACGAGAGGGCTCTCCACGGCGAAGCCGACGAGCGAGTCGCGCCCCGGTTCCGGGCCGTTCGGTGACATTTCGATCATCACGGCGTTGCCCGCCACCATGCACATCACCTGAGGCCTCGGCCACGGCACGACACGGATCACCCTTGCCCGCTGACTGCCCCTCTCGTCCACCCGGCCCGCCCACGGACGAATCCCCACCAGCACCGTCTCGCCGACCCGGTCGGCAAAGGCGGGCGACGAGACGGCCAGCCGCAACCGCGAGCCATCGGAGCCGGCCGCGTCGAGGAGACGCACCCCCATCTCCTCCACCACACGGGCAGGGACCACGGTGAGATCGCCGGTGGCCTGGGCCGCGGCGAGCGACCCGGGACGGTCCCGCACGTCGGACGGATCCCCTGCCTCGACCAGATGCCCCTCCTCGAGAACCAGCACGTGGCTGCACATCGCGATGAAGTCGGCCGGCTCGTTGCTGGCGATGACCGTGGTGACGCCGTACCCCTCCTGGAGCAGGGTCAGCTCGCGCCGCATCGCCACCTTCAAGGGCTCGTCGAGCGCGGCGAGAGGCTCGTCGAGCAGCAGCGCCCGCGGGACCCGGACCAGAGTCCGCGCGATCTGGACCAGATGGGCCTCCCCCACCGACAGCTCATCCGACTTGCGTTCGAGGAGATGCTCGATGTGAAAGGCACGGGCCTCGGCGGACACCCGCTTGCGGATCTCCTCGGCGGTCCGGCGTCTGATCTCCAGCGGGAACGCCACATTTCGTTCGACTCGCCGGGTGGGGATCAGCGCAGGATCCTGGAAGGCCATTCCGAGGTCCCGCTCGGCGGTTTCCATCGCGGTGACGTCGGTGCCGTCGAAACGCACCCTGCCCGTCGTCGGCTGCTGCAGGCCGGCGATCACCCGCAGCAGGGTGGTCTTGCCGCTGCCGGACGAGCCCGCCAGGCCGGCAAGGGCACGGTCGGGGATCTCGGCAGAGATGTCGTGGAGGATCCGCTGGCCCTTGACCTCGACGCTCACGTGTTCGAGCGTGAGGACGGTCATCCCGTCAGGCTACGACGGCGGTGACCGCAGCAAAGTGCAGGCCGGCCGCCACGACCGTGAAGCTGTGCCAGACCTCGTGGTATCCGAACGACCGCGGCCAAGGATTGGGGCGGTTCAGGATGAGAACGGGGAACCCCACGGTGTAGGCGACGCCTCCGGCCACCACCAAGACCAGTTGCGTCGTGCTGAGGTGCTGTACGAGGGCGGGTGACGCGGCGATCGCCGCCCAGCCCATCACGAGATAGAGCGCGGTGCTGAACCACTGGGCACGGTGGAACGCCAACAGCTTCCAGAGAATGCCCGTGAGTGCGATGGCCCCGATCACCGCCAGCAGCGGAATCCCCCATTGTGGGGGCAGCGCGACCAGGCACAGCGGGACATAGGTGCCCGTGATGAGCAGGTAGATCATCGAGTGGTCGAGGCGCTGCAGCCAGGCCCGGACCTGATCGTCACGGTGCCACCGGTGGTAGAGCGCCGAGGTCCCGAAGACGAGCAGGAGGCTCGTGGCATAGATGGCCGCGGCCACCATCCCGGCCGTGCCGTTGGCCACCAGGAGCAGCACGACTCCCGCAGGGATCGCCACACAGAACGCCGCTGCGTGCAGCCACCCCCGCATCGTCGGACGATCGTGCAACGGGTTCACCCGCGCAGTGTCGGACACCGTGGCATTTTCTGGCGCAGCAAGTTGGTCCGACACGAGCCGCACCGTATCCCAACAACGGTCTCAGGTCATCGCGCGCATCAACTCGAGCACGGGTTCGCCGTACCGCTCGAGCTTGGCGGGGCCGACACCGGGGATGTGACGGAGCTCGGTTTCGGTGATCGGTGCATCACGGGCGATCGCCACCAGGGTCTTGTTGTCGAACACCACGTAGGCCGGCTTGCCGTCCCGCAGGCGCCCGCGCAGCTCGCGCAACGCCTCGAAGCGGGCCTGCGCCTCCGGGTCGAGATCGTCGGCGGTGGTCGGGCGCGCGCTCTTGCGCTTCTTCTCGACGCGCTCGGCGACGTGCGCGGTGACCTCCCGGTGGGGAGACGGTTCGGTGGTCAGTTCCTCGAGGAACGGCGTGGGCCGGGGGCCGGTGGTGACGGTGACGTGTTCACTGGCCCGGGTGAGGGCCACGTGGAAGAGGCGCCTCTCCTCCTCGACGTCCTCGGCCAGCCGGTGCGGGAACTGATCGGGATCGGCCTGATGAACCACCACACGTGGCCACTCCTGGCCCTTCACGCGGTGCACCGTCGACAGGAGCACGCCGTTGGCCGTGCGGGGCGTCGCCAAGGTGCTCCGCATCCACGACTCGAACGAGAGCACGTCGTCGTGGAGTGCCGCGAGGTGGGTGATGGCGGTGAGGTCGTCACCCTGGGCCGACCGGTTCATACCTCGTCGATGCGTGTCGAGCGACGACACCGACCCGCCCAGGCCCATCTCGTCGATGAGGGTGAGGACGACGTCGGAGGTCGGCACCGAGTCGCCGACCAGCCGAGCCAGCCGCTGGACGTCGGCGGCGAAGTCGGTGACATGCTCGGAGTCGCGCTCCTTGTTCAGGCGCCCGGCCAGACGGAACAGCCCGGCAACGTCGGTCTGCTCGCAGACCCAGTCGGTGATCCGCGGGTGGAGGGAACGCGACGGGCGTCGCAGCGCTTCCCGGAGGTCGTCGTCCGCGAGCGACCCGGATCGGGCCTCGGTGGCAGCGAGGCGGATCCAGGCCAGAACCGACCGGACGGCGGTGCGATCCATGAAGTCGAGCCCGGCCCCTCCGCGGAACGGGAGGCCATCGGACACGAGAGCGGCCTGTACACCGACGAGCGCGGCGTTCACCCGGGCGAGCACCGCGATGTCGTGCGGTGGTCGACCACTGTCGAGCGAGGCCCGCACCGCGTCGGCGGTGGCAGCGACCACGTCGGGTCGGCTGTCGGCCGACCAGCCCGGCGTCGCCTCGGACGCCGCTCGGATGGTCTTGGTGACACGTCGACGGTTGTGCCGGAGCAGGCGATCGACGACCTCGACGACCCCGGCGGGGCACCGGTAGTTGACCTCGAGGGGATGTGCCCCGGCACCGGGGAAGAGATCGGCGAACTCGATCAGCCACGCCGGATCGGCGCCGTTGTAGCCATAGATCGTCTGGTCGTCGTCGCCCACCCCGAAGACCGCACCGTCGGGGTCGGAGAGCAGTCGGACCAGCAGCAGGTGTGCAGGCGTGAGGTCCTGGAACTCGTCGACGAGGAGCACCCGGCATGCCCGCCGTGCCGCGGCACGTACCTCCGGCTCGGTGAGCAGGACCACGAGGGCTCGCCGGATCTGGTCGTCGAAGTCCACCTGGCCGCGTCGCTCGAGCTGGGCCAGATAGTGGGGATAGAAATCGGCGAAGCCATCGACGTCGCCTGCCCCCATCGACTCGACCTCGTCAGGTCGGCGTAGGCCGAGGCGCACCATGCTCAGGGCTTCGATCCATGGCGCGACGGGATCGCTGTTGCGCCGACGCGGGAACTTCACGAGGTCCCCGATGAAGCGGCGCACCTCGGGCTCGTCGATGGTGGCCCAACGTTGCGGCCGCGGAGCGAACGGCGGCGTGCCGTTGACGATGGCGAGTGCGATCGAGTTCAGGGTCCGTACCTGCAGAGCGGGCAGGTCGGAGGTGCGTTCACGCATCTCCTCCTGGGCCCGCTTGTTGAACGCCACCAGCGTCACGGCACCCGCGGGAAGGTTCCACCGGGTCAACAGGTGGCGCGCCCGCTCGGTGAGGACGCGTGTCTTGCCCGAACCGGCAGGCGCGATGATGCGGGCCGCGCCGGTGCCGTGGGTGACGGCTGCCAGCTGGTCGGGGGCGAGGTCGGCGACGGACTCGTTGTCGGTGGGTGCGGCGAACCGGCCGTGCTCGACTCCCACGCCGGGGACGACCGGCACCCCGTCGACGGGGCTGGTGAAGCGTGGCGGGCCACCGTCGAGCCACAGCGGCGTGCCGTCGGCGAGGAGGATGTCCGCGTCCCCTCCTGGCGCGACCGGCTGGACACCTGCCTCCACGGCGCGGTCGAGGAGGGACCAGCGTGGATTCTGGGGGTCGCGGAGGTCGATCGAGTTGGCCCACACGAGTTGGTGCAGGGACTCCGAGAGGAAGCAGAACCGCGGACCGAGGAGGTGCGGTTCGGAACGCTCGACCGGGGACGGCGGACGGTGCGGTTCGAGGTCGGCCTGGAGTTCGATCACGACTCGGCGCCGCTCGTCGCGGGCGACGGTGAGCCGTTCGATGGTGTTCGCCGGGTCGGCCTGCACCGCGGCGTCGACACGGATGCGCTCGCACGTCGTCCATGGCTCCCCGGGATCGGCTCCGGGCGCCACCACCGCTCCTCTGGCCAGTGCATCGGGCCCCGGCCCGGCGGCCACCGACGAGGGGGTCGGGCGCGGCGTGTCGGCGGCAGGTTCCGGTTCCACCAGTGGGGGTGCGGTGGCAACCGCATCGCCGGCCCAACAGGCACGGACCTCAGCGGGAGTGTCGTGGGCGCCCTGACAGTGTCCGCACGCGATGGCCATCGGCGGGCACCCTAGCGAGGGGGTGCGACGTTCGTACACATGTTCGTCACGACGCTCGGGGAAGGACCAGAACCCGAGTCGCCCGGGCCCCTGTTTCGCCGCTCGTGGCACAACTGCACAGGTTCGGGGACCTTCCCCCCACCAGTCGCGGGGATCCGCCGAGTGTCCGGCGCGACCTTTCGACAGCCGTGAGTTGCGCCACGAGCGGCACGGGGGAAGACCCTATGGGTCGAGGTCTGTGGGAAGGAAGGGGGCAACCCTGTGAATTGCGCGAACTTCCGCTGGACAACCCTGTGGAAGGAGTGTGGAGGAGTGACCGCGCGGGTCTTGCGGGTCAGGCGGGTCAGGCGTGACAGCGCTTGAACTTGAGTCCACTGCCGCACGGGCACGGATCGTTCCGGCCGACCTCGGCGAACATCGCGCGCTCGCGCTCGGCCAGGACCTCCATCACGTCGGGAGCGATGCCCCCGCTGCGGAGGATGCGGGCGATCTCGCGCATCGGCTCGTCGATGTGGCGGAAGAACTTCATGTAGCCCGCACACAGATAGTTCAGCCCGTCTTCCCCGTCGGGGGTGGTGGCGAACCGGTTCTTCGGGCATTCGCCATTACAGGCGAACCGGACATCGCAGTCACGGCAGAACTGCGGCAGCGAGTCGCGCTTGTCCGCACCGAACTTCCTCTGCTGGGGCGACGCC
>CBFCWZ010000059.1:0-14060 GCA_965601935.1 uncultured Ilumatobacteraceae bacterium | reverse complement strand
TGATCCCCGGCTTGCCATGACAGTGGGCAGCGACGAACCGCTCGGCCCGGACTGCCTCCTGCACGATGGCGGCCAGTTCCTCGTCGGAGAACTGCTGGTGGATCGGATGGTCGACCTCCGACATCACACCGCCCGAGGCGCAGATCTTGATCACCTTGGCGTCGGCGCGCAGATTGGTCCGAACCGCCTTCAGTACCTCCGGCACGCCGTCGCACAGAATCGAGAAATCGTGGCGCTCGCACACCGAATGGACGAAGTCGAGCGGCAGGGCGTGGATGTCGCCGTGCCCACCTGTGGTGGAGAGAATGCGGCCGGCCGCGAAGACCCGGGGACCCTTGACGCGGCCTTCGGCGAACGCCCTCCCCAGGAAGAGGCCGAGTCCGCCGACGTCGCGCACGCTCGTGACCCCGCCGTCCACCATCGCCGCGGCGTCGGCCACGGCGCGCGCCGCATTCACGATCGGATTGTCGACGAAGTTCGTCAGGTCGGGGCGCAGCATCCCGGTGAAGTGGGCGTGGCAGTCCCAGAGACCTGGCATCACGACTGGTGCTTCGACGACCGCCTCATCGGGGTCGGAGGAAGGGGCGCCGGCCGTGGGCCCCGCGTACTCGATCGATCCACCCGCGACGACCACGGTCCCGTTCTCCACGGGCTCGCCCCGACCGGGGATCAAGATCTCCGCAACGATGCGCTGCCTCACGTGTGTACCTCCTGTGCTCGCACCCATCGTGGCCCAGATCGGGCCCGCGGTGCGACGTTCCCTGACACGGCGATGCCCGAAATCCGCTGTCGGAGCAGATCTCAGGATGAGAACACCGGCGATCTGCGCATCCGCCGTCCGCGCGTAGGTTTCGGAACCCCGCTCGATGTGGAGCGCACGCGGGAGACGTCATCGGGTCGAGCGGGGCCGATCAACCGGTGGAGACAGCAGTGCCGGGCAAGCTGCGGTACGACTGCCGCATCCCGCGCACAGCCCGGCCCACCCCCATTTCGTGAGGGGGGCAGGCCCCACCGTCTTCAGGCAGGGCCGACGATGCCGTGGAGCATCAGGTCGGTGAAGCGTTCGACCTGCTCCTCGATGGGTTGAGGGCTCTCACCGGCGCCCTCGGAGATGCGGACGAACTTCGGGTGCAGAACCACCAGGCCCTCCATCGCACTCCAGCACAGGCGTGCCGCGGTCCGCACGTCGAGGTCAGGACGGGAGTCGTCGGCGATCCGCTGGATCACGCCCTCGAGAAGGGCGAACGCACCGTCCCCCGCATCCTGGGTGGCCTCGTCGTCGATGACGTCGCCCCGGAAGATGACCTCGAAGTGGGCCGGCCGTGCGACCGCGACCCTCACGTAGGCCTTGCCGATCTGGGTCAGTTGCTCGACCGGGTCGTCGACACCGCGGAGCGACTCGATCATCTCGGCCGCCAAGAGCTCGAATCCCTCGACGGCGAGCGAGGTGAGGAGTCCGCAGGTGTCGCCGAAGTGGTAGCCGGGCGCGGCGTGTGAGACGCCGGCGCGACGAGCCACCTCACGCAGGCTGAACGCGCCGAGACCCTGCTCCTCGATGACGTCGGCGGCCGCCGCCTTCAGCTCGGCCGGGAGGTCTCCGGAACGTGACGGCGGGGTCATTGCTCCAGTATGCCCGATTTCTGCTTGACGATGTCAAGTTGTGGCTTTACAGTGTCAAGCCCCACCGACTTGACATTGTCAACTCACTCCGCCCTTCTTCGATCCAGGAGATCCAGATGACCACCCCCGAGACCCTCACCCATCCACCCACAACCGATGCCGGCGCGGGGCACCCGCGACGCTGGTTGATCCTCGCCGTCGTCTGCCTCGCCGTGTTCGTCACGACGCTCGACGGTCTCATCGTCAACATCGCCCTCCCGAGCCTGTCGCTCGAACTCGGCGCAGGGACCCGCGAGTTGCAGTGGATCGTCGACGCGTACCTCCTCGTGTTCACCGGCCTTCTGCTGGCAGCCGGAGCACTCGGGGACCGCTACGGCCGGAGGAAGATCCTCATCGCCGGGTTGGCGGTGTTCGGCGTCACCTCGGCCTACGCCGGCTCGGTCGGCAGCGCGGGCGAGCTGATCTCGGCGCGGGCCCTCATGGGAATCGGAGCCGCGGCGATCTTCCCCGCGACCCTGGCGATCATCACGAACGTGTTCACCGTGCCATCCGAGCGGGCCAAGGCGATCGGCGTGTGGAGCGCGGTGAGCGGAATCGGGGTCGCCGCCGGGCCCATCGTCGGCGGCTGGCTACTGGAGAACTTCTGGTGGGGCTCGGTGTTCTACATCAACGTTCCGGTCGTGATCATCGCCATCGTCGCCACGGTGCTCCTCGTCCCCGAGTCCCGCGACGAGACGACACCTCGGCTCGACATCGTCGGGCTCGTGCTGTCGATCGCCACGATCTCGACCCTCGTGTTCACGATCATCGAGGCACCGGTCCACGGGTGGACCGATGTGTGGACCCTCGCGGGCTTCACCGCCACCGGGGCCCTCGGCTCGATCTTCGTGTGGTGGGAGCAACGCATCACCCACCCGCTGCTGCCGGTGCGCATCTTCCAGAACCTCCGGTTCAGCGCGGCGAGCGTGTCCGTCACCGCAGCCTTCTTCGCCCTGTTCGGGTTCGTGTTCCTCATCACCCAGTACTTCCAGCTCGTCCGCGGCTACACCCCTCTCGATGCCGGGCTGCGCACCCTTCCGGTGGCGTTCGCGATCGCGATCGCATCGATGCTCTCGCCCCGTCTGGTCGAGCGGATCGGCACCACGATCGTTGTGGCGGGCGGCCTGACGTCGATGGCCGTCGGGTTCCTCTGGGTGTCGTTCGCCTCCGTCGAGACGCCGTATCTGGAGATCGTGTTCCAGATGGTCCTGCTCGGCGCGGGACTCGGTGCGACCACGGCCCCGGCGACCGAGTCGATCATGGGCTCGCTCCCTGCCGAGAAGGCGGGGATCGGGTCGGCGATCAACGACACCACGCGTGAACTCGGTGGGACGCTCGGGGTCGCCGTCGTCGGATCGGTGTTCAGCTCGGTCTACGTCGCCTCCCTGGCCGACGGGGAGCTGTTCGGCCGGCTGCCCCAGGAAGCCCAGGAGGCGACCGAGGAGTCGGTGGTGGCCGCGGGCCAGATCGCACCGGAGCTCGGCGCAGTGGCCCCCCAGTTCCTCACCGAGGTCAGCGATGCATTCCTGTCCGGGCTCGGCATCGCCTGCCTCGTGGTGTCCGGTGTGGCCTTTGCCGGTGCGATGTTCGCCCTCCGCTTCCTTCCCGCTCGCGGGGACGAGGGTGGCGACGGCACCGTCGCCGACATGAACACCGGGTGACGGCACGCGCACCCAGGGCCGTGTCAGCCGAGCGTCGGGAGGAACCCCCGGCGCTCGGCCTCACACGCCTCATGCACGAAACAGCCGTCGTCGTGGTCGTTGGTGAGACCCTCCGACTGCATGAAGGCGTAGGCGGTGGTCGGGCCGAAGAAGCGCCAGCCGCGGCGTTTCAGCTCTTTCGCCAAGGCCGCCGAGCGCTCGGTGGACGCCGGGATCGAGCCGTCCGGCCCACGGTCGGGTGTGTCGACTGCCCAGCTCCAGAACCAGTCGACGAGCGAGCCCTCGGCCTCGCCCATCTCGCACGCGCGTCGGGCGTTGTTGATCGTCGCCTCGATCTTGCCGCGGTGCCGGATGATGCCGGCATCGCCGAGCAGCCGCTCGACGTCGGGCTCGCCGAAGCCGGCGACCTTCTCGAAGTCGAAGCCGGCGAACGCAGCCCGGAAGTTCTCCCGCTTCCGGAGGATGGTGATCCACGAGAGCCCCGACTGGAAGCCCTCCAGGCACACCTTCTCGAACAATCGGTGGGCGTCGGTCGTGGGCCGCCCCCACTCGTGGTCGTGATACGCGAGGTAGAGCGGGTCGTCGGTGGGCCAGCCGCATCGGATCGGGTCGTCCGCCATCAGATTCCCAACACCTGCGGGAGCCACTCGTCGAGCCGCTCGTCGAGCACGTCGTCGCTCTTGGCCATCAGGTGGCCGTCGCCCGGCAACATGACGACCTCACCCCCGCCGGCGATGGCCTGGACCATGTGGCTGGATTCGGGCGGGAGCAGTTCGTCGCGGTCGCCGTGGAACAGGAGCAACGGTCGGCCGGCCAGCGCGCCGGCAACCTCGCAGCCGGCCGACTGTGTGGCGAACGTGACGACGCCCGCGACCGACGCGGGCATCACGACCGCAGTTCGGATGGCGACGGCCCCACCGAAGCTGTGCCCCATGACCACCACACGTTCCGCACCCGCGTCGCGCGCCAACTCGACTCCGCACGCGAGGTCGTGGGCACACAGATCGAGGTTGTTGGGCTCGCGATAGCCGACCCGGACGACTTTCACTCCCTGCGCCGACCAGGTCGCACCCCAACGCTGATACGACCCGTGGCCCGGCCCGAGGAGGCCACCCATCGCTCCTCCGCACGCCACGATCGCAGCCGGGAGAGGCTCGACGCCCTCAGGAGGCTCGTGGGTCAGCACCGTCAACAAGCCGCGCATCGTGTACGTCTCCCGATGACGGACACCGGGCGCCAGCTCGACCTCGATCGTGCCGATCGGGTGCAGTGCTTCGAGCGCCGTCGGATCGGTCGGATCTCCCGACGAGTTCATTCCCGATTCGCCCGACATCGCCGCGACAGTACTCAGCGGGTCCAGCGGAGGACGGCGTGGCGCACTAGCTTCCGTGCAATGGCCGACCAGGCGGACTTCGCCGAGCAGGCAATGCAGTACGCACCGCAGCTGTATTCCGCCGCGCTCCGGATGACGCGCAACCGGGCCGATGCCGAAGACCTGGTGCAGGAGGCCTATCTCAAGGGGTTCCGGAGCTTCCACACGTTCACCGAGGGCACCAACCTGCGGGCCTGGCTGTTCCGGATCCTCACCAACACGTACATCAACAAGTACCGGGCCAAGCAACGCCGCCCCACCGAGAGCGATCTCGGCGACGTCGAGGACCTGTATCTGTACCGCCGCCTCGGAACGCTCGAGGACCCGTCCGTGGGCCGCTCGGCAGAGGAGTCACTGATGGCGATGCTGGCCGACGACGAGGTGAAACGCGCTCTCGAAGAGCTGCCCGAGAGCTTCCGGCTCCCTGTCCTCCTCGCCGATGTGGAGGGCTTCTCCTACAAGGAGATCGCCGACATGTTGGAGATTCCGATCGGAACCGTCATGTCCCGGCTCCATCGGGGAAGAAAACAAATGCAGAAGTTGTTGTACGACTTCGCCAGGCAACGTGGATTGGTCCGTGACGACGATTCGGTCGACACGGCCGACGCGGCGCAGGGCCGGGAGAACTGATCATGGAGTGCGACGGCCTCGACTGCAACGGAACCCTTCGGGAACTCGACTCGTTCCTGGACGACGAGATGCCAACGGACGCGCGCACCGCGATCCGGCATCATCTCGACGGCTGCCCCGATTGCCTCAGTGCGTTCGATTTCCACGCCGAGCTGAAGTCGATCATCCACGAGAAGTGCCACAACGAGGAGATGCCACCAGGGCTCCTCGGCCGGATCGAGGCCTGCTTCCAGACCGACATCGACGGTGACGGCATCATCGGCGACGCAACCTGATCCGCAGCCGCAGGCCCAACGGCACGAAGTAGGTCCGCAGGGGCGGGCGCACTAACCTGCGGCCCATGCTCGCAGCCGAAATCTGGCACTGGTGGATCGGGGTCGTCCTCGCCGGGGCCGGCATCGCCGTCGCCATCGCCCTGATCGCCGGATACGTGAAGAACGTGTCGTCCCAGCAGTATCCCGACGGCAAGCAGAGCGCCGACGCCGACCTCTGACCAGGCACGGCGAGCACCCGCCGTGGGCACCGTTCTTCGCCCCGCCGACGACGAACTCGTCGGCTCTCTCCTCCCCCGCTGCAGCTTCCCGTCGGCAGGCAGCATCGTGCGCTGCGCCCTCTCCGGCGGCGCCGACTCCACCGCGTTGACCCTGCTCGCCGTGGCGAGCGGCTGCGAGGTGTCCACCGTCCACGCCCACCACGGCCTGCGTCCCGACGCCGATCACGACCGCGACGCAGCCGCGGCCACAGCGGAGCGCCTCGGGGTCCCGTTCGAGTGCGTCGAGCTCGACCTGGTCGACGGACCCAACCTCGAGGCGCGAGCGCGTGACGCCCGTCGGGCGGCAATCGGCGCCGACGTCCTCACCGGCCACACCGCCGACGACGTGGCCGAAACCCTTCTCCTCGCCCTGTTGCGCGGCGCCGGCGCCCGTGGCCTCGGTGGAATTCCTCCGGGGCCCACCCATCCGATCCTGGGGCTCCGGCGATCCGAGACGCGGGCTGTGTGCGATCACTTCGACCTCACCTACGTCGATGACCCCTCGAACACCGACACCCGGTTCCGCCGGAACCGGGTCCGGCACGAGGTGTTGCCGCTGCTCGCCGACATCGGAGACAAGGACGTCGTTCCGAACCTCGTCCGCAGCGCGGCCCTCCTGCGCGACGACGATGTCCATCTCGATGCCGTCGCACTGGCGCTCGACCCGACCGATGCGCGGGCGCTCGCCGCCGCGCCACTTCCCGTCGCCCGCCGGGCGGTGCGCCGCTGGCTGGCGGTCGACGGCAGGCCACCCGACGCCGCCACCGTCTCCCGCGTCCTCGCCGTCGCATCAGGAGACGCCGTGGGATGCGACGTCGGAGGCGGCCGAAGGGTCGAGCGCACACAACAACGTCTCCGACTTTCGCTGCGAAGCTCCGACGAGCGGTAAAATCAACGCCGCAATGAGCAACCCAATGCGCCCGGCGGGGGCCGACTGATGCCGCCACGTCTCCGCGGGAAGTGGGCCCTCGGCATCACTCCCCGCAACTTCACCTGGATCATGACCGACAAGCTCGCCATCTGCGAGCGACCCGGCGGCGTCGGCGAGAGCCATCGGAGGGTCCGTCGCCAGGAGGAGATCATCTGGCTGCGCGAGAACGGTTTCACGTGTGTCCTCTCGATCATCGCCGCGCCCCACAACCTCCACAACTACGAAGAACTCCAGATGCCCTACCGGCATCGTCCGTTCAATTCCGAGAACCTCGATCCGTATCTCACCGCGCTGTACCGGGAGATACGTGACCTGCTCGAGAAGGACACCAAGGTTCTGGTGCACGCCGACGAGGTCGGCGATCGCATCGTCGGCGTGATGGGCGGCTACATCCGCTGGTCCGGTCTGGTGGACGACCCCACCCAGGCGATCCAGGTGACCGAGCGCCTCGCCGGGCGGCAGCTCGACCCCGACGCGCGCGAGATCATCCTCCACGCCCACGAACTGCGCTGATCCGGCGCCGCACGCGCCTCCCCGGTTTCCGAACGCGCGCTCAGAGCGGGCTACCGTCGTGTCATGTCCGGCCGGCGAGTCTTCATCAGCGGCGTCGGCGGAGAACTCGGCACGCTGACTGCCAGCCTCCTCGAGGAGGAGGAATGGGTGGGAGAGATCGCGGGGATCGACGCCGATCCACCTCGGCGGCGTCTGATGCGGACCGACTACCACCGCATCCCGCCCACCGAACACGACCGCATCGTCCAGACGATCCTTCAGTTCGATCCCCACGTTCTCGTTCACATCGGCGTGTGGGAGCCCCACTCCCGTGCCGCCCCCGACCTGGCGAAGATGCTCACCGACCAGGCGGCCACGTCCATCCTCGGTGCCGCCGCCGAGTGTCCGGCCCTCGAGAGCGTCATCGTGCGCAGCGGGATCGAGGTCTACGGGCGGGGGCCGGGCTCGCTCACCCGTCCGGCGGAGACCGCCGCACTCAGCCCCACCTGTCAATGGGGACGAACCCTTGCCGCCATCGAGCGCACCGCGGCCAGCGTCGGCTCGCGCGTCGGTGTCACGGTCGGTCCGGTGCGCTTCGCCCCGGTTCTGGGTCGTCACATTCCGTCACCTTTCGGGCGCCTCCTGCGGATGCCTGCCGTCCCATTCCGCGCCTTCGCCGACCCACCGTTCGCGGTCACCGAGAATCTCGATGCGGCCCGGGCTCTGGTGGCCGCGGCCCGCACTCGGCTGTCCGAAGCTGTCAACGTCGTGGCTCCGGGAGCGATCACCGCGCTGCAGGCCGCCCGGCGCGGCCGCCGCGTCCCGGTACCCGTTCTCGGACCGGAATGGCGGCTCGTCACGGGCCTCAACCACCTGGCCGGCGCACCAGTGCCCGATCACGTGGTCGAGACGCTGTCCCGTGGCCGACTGGCCGACAACAGTCGCATGGAGGAACTCCTGGGGACCACACCGGAGTACACCACCACCGACGTCATCGACCAGATCTACGGCTGGCCCTCGGTGATCCGTCGTGAGGCGAGAGTGAAGGTGGCCTGATGACCGACGCCGGACGAGTCGTGAGCCTCCCCGCGAAGCGATACGAGCGCGAGGTGGCCCATCTCTCGAAGGGAGCGGGTGTTCTCCCACCCGGACGCCGCCTCTCCGACGAGCCGGCGGGAGTCGTCGACGACTGGGGACGCGATCCGGGTGCGGTGCGTACCGCGATGCGCCTCGCCGGCCTGCGATGGCGGGTGAACACGGGCGGAACGACCCATCTCCCGAAGCGGACCGGCGCCCTGATCGTCGTGAACACCCGTCGCTTCGCCCTGACCACCGTCTACACGGCCTTCGCGGTGAGCCAGTCCGTCGATCGCCCCGTGCGTTTCATCGGCCGGAGTGACAATGTTCCCATCGGCCCGCTCGAGCAGAGGCTGGGTGCGTTGTTGGACCATCCCGACGAGGTGTTCGGTGCACTCCGCGGTGGTGAACTGGTCGTGCTCGGCGCCGATCCCACGAGCCGTCCCCGCGAGGCCGGCCTCGTCGACCACACGATCGTCGGCGCGGCCGTCGCGGCGGGCGTGCGGGTCCACCCGGCCGCGACCACGAGCAGCCCGTTCATCCGGTTCGCGCGCGTCGAGATCGGCAAGGCATCCCGGCCGCCGCGGACGCGTCGCGGACCACTCGTCGAACTCGAACTGGCCGATCGGGTCCGCGACGACATCGCGTTCCTGCTCGACCAGATGGGCGGCATCACCACCGGGACACCGCTCGACCTGCTCCCGCTCGGGGGACTCGGAGGCGGCCGATGACCTTCGTCCGCGCCTCTGACGGAACCCGCCTCCACTACAACGTCACCGGTCGCCCGGGAGCTCCGCCGGTTCTGTTCATCCAGGGCCTCGGCGCCGACAAGAACGGCTGGATCATGCAGCGGCTCGGCACGGCTCCGTGGTACCGGGCCGTCGCCCTCGACAACCGGGGCGCAGGGCGCAGCGACAAGCCGCACGGCGACTACTCGCTCGAGCAGATGGCCGACGATGCGGTCACAGTGCTCGACCACGCGGGCATCGAGACCGCCCACGTGGTGGGTGCGTCGATGGGCGGGGCGATCAGCCAGTACGTCGCCGTGAAGTACCCCGAGCGTGTGCGGTCGCTCACGCTCGCGTGCACCGCAGGACGCAACCACCCGTGGCGCGAGGAGTTGCTGGCGGGCTGGCGCGACACCGCTCTCGAGAAGGGCTTCAGCATCCTCGGGCACGACGCGGCACGCTGGGTGATCGGACCACGCTCCTTCCGGCGGATCTTCCCCGCCATCGGCTGGCTCGGGCCGCTGGCACTCGGCCGCCCGGCGTACTCCTTCGCCGCCCAGTGCGACGCCATCCTCAATGTCGACATGTCCGTGGCCGATCAGGTGGAGGACATCACCGTCCCCACCCTCGTGATCGTCGGGAACCAGGACATCCTCACACCGCGCGGCGACAGTGAGGATCTGGCCGACCGGATCCCCACCGCCGAGTTGGTGGTGATCAGCGGTGCCGCCCACGGCTTCATGATCGAGCACGCCGGCACCTTCAACCGTGTCCTGCTCGACTTCCTCGGACGCGCCGAGAAGGCCTGGGCAGAGAACGACTCTGGCTCCCTTCGGCTCGTCGAAGCCACGGCCGACACCGGCTGATGCGGGTCGTCATCATCGGAGCCGGTATCTCCGGGCTCGTCGCGGGAAGAGAACTCGCTGCCGCCGGAGCAGAGGTCACGCTCGTCGACAAGGGTCGCTCCGTCGGTGGTCGGCTCGCCACGCGCCGCATCCGCGGAGCCACGCTCGACCACGGTGCCCAGTTCTTCACCGTCCGCACACCGGCGTTCGGCCGGCAGGTCGACGAATGGACCGAGCGCGGCCTCGTGCGGGTCTGGTCTCACGGGTTCGCCGATGACGACGGCCACCCCCGCTACGTGGCGACGAACGGAATGAACTCCCTGGCGAAGGATCTGGCCCGCACGCTGCGTGTCGAGACGTCCACCATGGCGTTCGCCGTCAGAACGTCGAGAGAGGGCTGGGATGTCGTGATCGACGACGGAACGACACGTCAGGCCGACGCCCTGATCCTCACGTGCCCGCTGCCCCAGACGTTCGCCCTCCTCGTCGACGCCGGGATCGACCTCGACGACCCGCGCTTCCGCATCGACTACGACCGCACGCTCGCCCTCCTCGCCGTTCTCGAATCGCCGCCCGCGATCCCCGCCCCTGGTGGGGTCCAACTCGAGAGCGACGCAGTGTTCTCGTTCATCGGTGACAACGTGTCGAAGGGCGTGAGCGCTGTCCCCGCCGTGACCTTCCACGCCTCACCCGGGTGGAGCCTGGCGCACTGGGATGACCACCCGGACTCGGCGCACGCGGCACTGCTCGAGGCTGCCCGACCGTGGCTCGGTGACGCTCCCGTCGTCGAGTCCCACCTCAAGCGGTGGCGTTTCGCCCGGCCGCGGGAGGTGCATCCCGATCCATGTATCACGCTCCACGACGGGAGTGTCGTCCTGGGAGGGGACGCCTTCGCCGGCCCCAGGGTGGAGGGAGCCCACAACTCGGGCCTCGCCTGCGCTCAGGCACTGTTGGGCTAGGAGGTGGTGGTCGGCGTCGGGATGGTCTCGTCGGAGCAGCGGACGCTGACGACCTCGCCGGTCTCCAGGTCGACGACGGATGTGCTGCCCTCGCCGTGGTCTCGCAGGAAGTCTCCGAACGACGGAATGTCGAGACCACCACATTCGCGCTCGATCACCTGGGCATACGGGATCCGCCAGCCGTTGGCGAGCACGGCATACCCCTCGTCGAGGTCGAGCACCTCGGGCACGATCGCGGTCGAGCGGGCCTCCATGGGCAACAGAGCGAACCATACGACGGCTTCACCGAGCAGGTCGGCGAAGAGCGCACACCGGCCGATCTCCTGCAACTCCTCACACTCGATCTCGCCCAGGGTGCCCGGGGCAATGCGCACGACGCGATCGGCGTCGAGGTACACGTCGGCCTGGCCGCCGGTCGTTCCGTCGGGGCGAACCCCGAACTCGTCGCTGTGCTCGACGGAGAAGACGGGCGCGACCAGGTCGACGTACCGCTCCGTCGGCTCCGGGTCGACGACCTCGGCGATCGAGTCGTCGTCGGCCAGCAATGCGTTGAGGAGGAGTGCAAGGCCAGCCAGCGCACCGAGCGCTGCCGCCAGCCGCCAACTGAGCAATTGGCTCACCCCGCAACCGTAGCCCCGTGCTGACGCCACACACCCTCAGGCGGTGGCGACCTGCGCGGCGGTGTAGGCGGCGTGGCCGATCTGGTCGATGATCTGGTCGGTGTGGGCCAAGCCGGTGAACAGGGCTTCGTAGGCACCCGGGGCCATCGCCACCCCAGCGTCGAGCATGGCGTGGAAGAAGCGGCCGTATGCGGCCTCATCGGTGCGCCTGGCGTCGTCGAAGTCATGGGCCGGTCCGGCGTCGCCGGCGACCATGCCCACGAGCGTCCCCACGACCGGGAACGAGGCGTCGAATCCGCCGGCCGCGCAGGCGTCGCGCAACACCGAGGCCAGATGTCGTGCCCGGGCCATCAACTCCATGTACACGTCGGGCGTCAACAGGTCGAGCGCGGCCAAACCCGCGGCCGTCGCCAACGGGTTTCCGGACAGGGTCCCGGCGTGGAACACCGGGCCGAGAGGCGACAGGTGCTCCATCAGGTCGGCTCGCCCGCCCACCGCGCCGATCGGGAGGCCACCGCCGATCACCTTGCCGAAGCAGGTGAGGTCGGGGATCACGTCGTACTTCGCCTGGGCGCCACCCGTACCGATACGGAACCCGGTGATCACCTCGTCGAAGATCAACACCGCTCCGACGCGATCGCATTCGGCACGCAGACCCTCGAGGAACCCGTCGACTGGTGCGACGACACCCATGTTCGCGGCGATCGGCTCGACGATCACGGCGGCCACGTTCTCGTCGAGACTGGGCACCACGTTGTAGGGCGCCACCATCGTCTCGGCGACGGCGGCGCTGGGCACACCCGCCGTTCCGGGCAGGCCGAGCGTGGCGACACCGCTACCGCCCGCCACCAGCAGCGCGTCGGTGGCGCCGTGGAAATTCCCTGCGAACGTCACGATCCGGTCGCGGCCGGTGGCCCCCCGGGCGAGGCGGATCGCCGTGCTCGTCGCCTCGGTGCCCGAGTTCATGAGGCGGACCCGCTCGCAGCTGTGGACCCGCTCGGAGATCGCCTCGGCCAGCTTCATCTCGCGAGGCGTGGGGGCTCCGTAGGAGGTGCCGTCAGCGGCAGCGGTCGACACCGCGGCAGTGACCGCGGGGTGGGCATGTCCGAGAATCACTGCCCCGTAGCTCTGCACGAGGTCGAGGTAGGTGTTCCCTTCGACGTCGATGATGGTGGCGCCACTGGCACCAGCCACCACGTACGGCTCGCCACCCACGCTGCGGAAGGCCCGGATCGACGAGTTGACCCCGCCGGGAATCGCGGCCACGGACCGCGCGAAGAGAGCCTCGTTGGAGGGAATCCCGGCGCCGACGCACACCGTCGGCGTGCAGCCGGCGTCAGCGCACCGATCGGGGTCGCAGGGTGGGATCGTCCCGCCCACCGTGGAGTCCGTGTTCGTCATGTCAGCCGATCCTTCCCGCCGCTGCTTCCTCGGCGAACCAACGTGTGCAGTAGGTCAGCACGATGTCGGCGCCCGCCCGCTTGATCGACGTGAGGTGCTCGAGGGCCACCGCATCCACATCGATCCAACCCTTCTCAC
The DNA here is from genome assembly GCA_965601935.1 of uncultured Ilumatobacteraceae bacterium. Classification (GTDB taxonomy): domain Bacteria; phylum Actinomycetota; class Acidimicrobiia; order Acidimicrobiales; family Ilumatobacteraceae; genus CBFCWZ01. Next base: position 1,015 of record CBFCWZ010000059.1, on the reverse strand, counting down.
CGGCGGCGTGGATCATCGCGTACTCCCCACTCACGTGGTATGCCGCCAGCGGCACATCGACCACGGCGGCAGCATCGGCGATCACGTCGAGGTACGAGAGGGCCGGCTTCACCATGACCATGTCGGCGCCCTCGTCGATGTCGAGCTGGATCTCGCGCACCGACTCGCGGGCGTTGCGAACATCTTGCTGGTAGGTCGTACGATCACCGCCGCCGGCGATCGTGACGTCGACCGCGTCGCGGAAGGGACCGTAGAGAGCGGTGGCGTACTTCGCCGAGTAGGCGAGGATCGCGACGTCGTGGAAGCCCTCGCCGTCGAGCCCGCTGCGGATCGCTGCGACCTGGCCGTCCATCATGCCGCTCGGCGCCACGACGTGGGTGCCGGCTCGGGCCTGAGCCAGAGCAGCACGCACATAGATCTCGACGGTTGCGTCATTGTCGACGGTGCCGTCGTCGTCGACGACTCCGCAGTGACCGTGGTCGGTGTACTCGTCCACGCACAGGTCAGCCATCACCACCACTTCGTCGCCGAGGTCAGACCTCAGATCGGTGAGGGCGACCTGCACGATGCCCGCCGGGTCGAACGCTCCACTGCCCACTGCGTCCTTGTGCTGGGGGACACCGAAGAGGATCACGGCCTTCACCCCCAACTCGGCCAAGTCGGCCACCTCGGCGCGCAGCGAATCGCGGGTGTGCTGGACGATGCCGGGGAGCGACGGGATCGGCTGTGGTTCGTCGATTCCCTCCCGAACGAACAGGGGCGCCACGAGATCGGTGACGGAAACGCGGTTCTCGGCGACGAGTTCGCGGAGTGCTGCGGTTCGGCGAAGGCGGCGCGGTCTGATCACGGGCAGGTCGGACACGCTCGCCGAGCCTAACCGTGCCTCCAGCCGACGGCCCTGGCCCGAGCCGGAGGCCTCTGTCGAATCGGACCGGTCAGGCAGTAGTTTGCTGCGAGATGACGCTCCACGCCTGGTTCGCCAACGACTCCGTCGAGGTTGCTCCCGGCACCGCCC
>CBFCWZ010000058.1:0-14256 GCA_965601935.1 uncultured Ilumatobacteraceae bacterium | reverse complement strand
CTCCAGCCTCGCCGCCGGCGACACCTTCTGCTCCACCTCCGTCTAACGGTGTCAGACACCCGTTGCAGCTTTGCGTTGCAGGTTTCGGTCAGACGCGGACCTGGGCGTATTCGATGACGCGGGTCATCACCTCGTCGCCGACTTTCGACGTGGCGCCGGCGTCGAACGGGGGCTGCGGGTCGTACTCGATCATCAGCTGACTGGCCTCGGCCGCCACGCGGTCGAAGAGGACTTCGAGCAACCGCAGCGCCATGTCGATCCCGCTCGACACTCCTGCGGCCGTGATGATCCTGCGGTCGAGGTGCTCGACGACGCGTTCGCCGGTGGGGGTGGCGCCGTACTCGGTCAGCACGTCCAGCGCGCTCCAATGGGTCGTGGCCGTGAGCCCTTCGAGCAGCCCGGCGGCGGCGAGCACGAGCGAACCGGTGCACACCGAGGTGGTGAACAACGTGTTCGGGTGGGCGGCGCGGAGCCAACCGAGAACACGCTCGTCGTCCATCAGGCCCCGAGTCCCCTGGCCGCCGGGGAACACGATCAGGTCGGGGTTCGGGTACTCCTCGAACGTGCCGTCGACCTCGATCCCGAGCATCCCGTTGTCGGAGCGCACCACTCCGCGATCGTGGCCGATGAAGGTCACGTCGATGTCGGGGATCCGCTGCACCACCTCGTACGGCCCGATCCCGTCGAGTGCCGTGAACTGTGGGAAGAGCGGGATCACCGTCTGGAGGGCCATGCCCACATGGTGTCAGACGCACCGCACCGCATCGTCGGCCGACACAACGACGCGACGCGTCGAGTTGCGGCGTGTCTGACACCAACGGCGTATGTAGCCTCCGTCGAGTGGATCTACGCATCGGTGTCACCCAAGCCCCCCGTGAGCTGGCGATCGAACTCGCCGATGACACGGACCGCGACGATCTGAGGTCGCGGGTCGAGGCCGCGCTGGCCGGTACCGCCGACGTGTTGTGGGTCGAGGACAAGCGGGGCAATGACATCGGTGTCCCCGCCGCCAAGATCGCCTATGTCGAGCTGGGTTCGGCCGACGGCGATCGTCGCATCGGCTTCGGAGGCTGAGCCGGGCCCCTCGGTTCCGGGGCCATCCGATGACCACTCTGTTCGACCTCGACCTCGTGTGGGTCACGGGGAAGGGCGGGGTCGGCAAGACGACGGTCGCCGCGGCGGTCGCCGAGCTGGCGTCCCGTGCCGGCCTGCGCACGCTCGTCTGCGAGATGGATGCCAAGGGTGCGTTGGCTCAGGCGTTCGACGTACAGGAGCTCGTGTTCGAGCCCACCGAGGTGCTGCCCGGTCTCGACGCGATGGCGATGAACACCGAGGATGCCCTGCGAGAGTACCTCCGCCTGTTCGTGAAGGTGCCCCTGCTCGGCCGCATCGGTCCGCTGGCATCGACGTTCGACTTCGTGGCCGATGCCGCGCCCGGAGTGAAGGAGATCCTCGCCGTCGGAAAGCTCTGCTACGAGGTCCGTGAGCAGCACTACGACCTCGTCGTGGTCGACGCCGAAGCGTCGGGCCACATCGTCAGCCAGATCGGTGCGGCGAAGGTGATCGGCAATCTCGTACACGTCGGGCTGGTACGCGACCAGACACAGTGGATGCTCGACATCCTCGAGGATCCGGAACGCACGGGGGTCGTCGTCGCCACCACGCCCGAGGAGATGCCGGTCACCGAGTCGATCGAGTTGCTGCGCCGCCTCCGGGCCGAGACGGGAGCCCATCCGGCGGCTGTCGTCGCGAACCGTGTGCTCCCCGTGCTGTTCGATCGTCGCCAGCAGCCGGTCGCCGACCGCCTGCCGGAGGCTCTCGATCTCCTCGAGGGCGCAGCCGGTGCGCCGGTCGCCACGGTGCTCGAAGCGGCGGAGCTCAACGAGGCTCGTCGGCGCACCGGGGCGGGCCATTTGGACCGCCTGCGCCGGGAGCTGTCCGCCGACGGTCTCGATGAACTCCCGATCATCACGGTCCCCGAGCTGTTCGTCCGCTCCCACGGCCCGCGCGTCGTCACCCTCGTGGCCGAGGCGCTCTCGGCCGAGCTCGACGTGGAGGTGGCCGGATGACCGAACTCGACGGCCTCCTCGCCAGCCGCGAGATGCTGCTCGTCGCGGGCTCCGGGGGAGTGGGCAAGACCACCGTGGCCGCCGCTCTCGGTATTGCCGCGGTGCAGCGCCACTCCGCTCGAGTTCTCGTGGTCACGGTCGATCCGGCCCGGCGGCTCGCGACCGCGCTGGGTCTCGAGGAGTTCGGCAACGAACCGGTGCCGATCGCGGCCCAGGCATTCGAAGCCGCGGGCCTCCCGGTCCGCGGTGAGCTCCACGCCGCGATGCTCGACACGAAGGCAGGATGGGATGCGCTGATCGAGCGCCACGCGCCCGACGCGGAGGTACGCCGGGCGGTGCTCGACAACCCGCTCTACCAGAACATCACGGGCCGGTTCGTCCACAGCCACGACTACCTCGCGATGGAACAGCTCCACGACCTGCACGCCGCCGGCGCGTACGACCTCGTCATCGTCGACACGCCCCCGTCACGCAACGCCATCTCGATCCTCGATGCTCCGGGACGGATGGCCGATTTCTTCGGGAGCCGTCTTCTCAGGTGGCTCACCGTGCCCTACCGGTCGCGTCTGTTCTCGATGGCGTCCCGGCCCTTTCAGCAGGTGGCCGATCGCATCCTGGGTTCCCGGTTCCTGCAGGACATCGCCGACTTCTTCATCCTGTTCCAGACGATGGAGTCCGGCTTCGTGAAGCGGGCCCGCGAGGTCGAGGCGATGCTGGTGGACCCGCGGAGCGCCTTCGTCGTCGTCACGACGCTCGAAACGGCACCCAGTCACGAGGCGGAGTACCTCGCCGCCGCGTTGGAGCAACGCGGGATGGCCCTCGGCGCGGTCATCGCCAACCGGGTGTTGCCGCCCGAGATCGCGTCACCGGAGGCCGCGGAGAGCGCGGCCCGGCTGGCGTCGGAGGCGCACGGAGATCTCGCCGAACGGGTCGCCGACCGCCTTGCCGGAACCGCCGGCGGGGGAGCGAACGTGCCCGGTCCCGAGCTGGTCGGGAACGTTCTCGCCGAGCTGAGTCGACGCTTCGACGACATCGCCGTCGTCGCCGCGAGGGAGAGTGACCGCCGTTCCGATCTGGAGGCCGTGTCACCTGGAGTCGTCACTGTGCCCTGGATGAGGGGCGACATCCACGACCTCGCAGGGCTCGCGGAGTTGGCGGGTCACTTGCGCGGCCATCCTGATGGGGCAGAATCACGACGATGACCTCACTCGCCGATCTCACGCGAGCCCATTCCCCCCTCAACGGTGATGACGTCGACCACCTCCACCGGCTGGTGGCCGAGTGGGCCTTCCTGGCCGATCTCTGCTTCGCCGACCTGCTCCTGTACGTACAGGCAGAGACAGGGAAGTGGCTCGTGGTCGACCAGGTGCGCCCCGCCACCAACCAGACCATCTACGTCACCGACTACATCGGCACCTGGGCCGACGAATCGGGCGCCATCATCGAGCAGGCAGCCCAGACGGGCCACCGTGTCGAGGGGCATCTCGACTCTCCCGTAGGGCAGGAGGGCCGGGCCCGGATGCTGGCCGTCCCCGTCCAACGGGACGGTCGCGTCATCGCCGTGATGACCAAGGAGTGGATGGAGCACGCCGGCCGTCTCCCCGGCGAGCTGGAACGGAACTACGGGCTCATGTTCGAGAAGTTCGCCCACATGATCACCGCCGGCACGTTCCCCTTCCCCGGCAGGGTCGCCGACTCCAGTGCCGCTCCCCGCGTCGGTGACGGTGTGCTCACCCTCGACGCCTCGGGTGCCGTCGCCTATGTCTCGCCGAACGCCAACTCGGCACTCCATCGTGTCGGGATCCAGGCCAACCCGGTGGGCATGCGCCTCGCCGAACTCGGGTTCCACGACGGACCCGTGCGTCAGGCCTTCGAGCGCGGAGAGCCGGTGGTCGAGGAGTTCGAGCAGGGTGCCGATGCCACATTGTTGTGCCGGTGTGTCCCCCTCCTCAGCAGCTCACGATCCGAGGCCGAGGCCGAGGCCGAGGTCGAGGTCGTGGGCGGATTGCTGTTGATGCGTGACGTCACCGAGTTGCGCAAGCGTGACCGGCTCCTCCTGTCGAAGGACGCCACGATCCGCGAGATCCATCACAGGGTGAAGAACAACCTGCAGACGATCTCGTCGTTGCTGCGCTTGCAGGCCCGACGCCTCGAGAACCCCGAGGCGAAGGCCGCTGTGTCCGAGTCGGTGCGCCGCATCCGCACGATCGCGCTCGTGCACGAGTCGCTCTCGCGCGAGCCCGGCGAGGACATCGCGTTCATCGAGATCGTGCGGCCGCTCCTGCGTCTCGCCGAGGAGGGCCTGCAATCCCCTGACCGGCCGGTGCGGTTCACCGTGTCGGGCACCGGCGGGCGCATTCCGGCCAACACCGCGACCCCGCTGTCGGTGGTCCTCACCGAACTCCTCCAGAACGCCGTCGATCACGGTTTCCCCGAAGGGGCGGGCGGGGGCACCGTCGCAGTGCTGCTCGAACAGCGCGGCAATCGGCTGCGGATCAGGGTGGTCGACGACGGACGCGGAGTCGAGCCTGGATTCGATCTCGATTCGACGAAGGGTCTCGGCCTGTCGATCGTGCGCACACTCGTCACCACCGAACTCAACGGTGTGATCGAGATGCGGCAGGCCGGCGCAGACGACCTCGAACGCGTCGGCCTCGGTACGACACCCCGACGGGGAACAGTGGTCGAGTTGACCGTGCCGACCACGGGTCCCTGACGCCTCCGATTCAGCTGTGCACCGGCAGCCCTCGGAGGAAGGTGAGGCGGAGAGGCGAAGCGGTGTCTGCCACCGTTGCGCGTCAGCTGGCGCGGGCTTTGGCGGCGCGGGCTGCGGCGACCCGCTTGCGGCGGATCACGCGGCGCTCTTCTTCGGTGAGGCCACCCCAGATACCCGAGTCCTGGTTGGTGTCGAGGGCGAAGTCGAGGCAATCTCGTGCCGCCTCGCACTCCCCGCACACTTCCTTGGCCCGGTCGATCTGGAGCAGCGCCAACCCCGTGGTCCCCACCGGGAAGAACAGCGCTGGGTCCGTGTCCCGGCAGATGGCGTCGTCACGCCAGTCGTAGTCGGCAGCTCCGAGAGTGAGGCTGGACGCAAGGATCGACACGTTGGGGCTCCTCGAAATTGTGGGGGTCGTACGGCATCGAGGCCGGGGGATTGTGATGGTGGCGGTCTCAATAGTCCGCCACGACGCCCGAAAAACTAGGCGCGAATTCGGCGCCTGACAAGGGACCTTCGTAGACAGTTCGTTCAATCTGCCGTGCGAGACTGCGTTCATGCTGGTCATCGCCCATCGCGGCGCGTCGGTGGCGGCGCGCGAGAACACTCCTGGCGCGTTCGAACTGGCCCGCGAAATGGGTGCCGACGCGGCCGAGCTGGACGTTCGGGATGCCGCCGACGGGTCACTCGTGGTCCGGCACGACGCCCTTCCGGCCTCTGCTGAGGACCAGCGGGCCCTTCCACGGCTGCCGGAGGTGCTCGATGCCTGCGATGGCCTTCTCGTCAACGTGGAGATCAAGAATCTCGAGGGTGACGTCGATTTCGCAGCCACCGTGGAGTTCGTCGAACGGGTGCTGGAGGAGCTCGCCGGCCGCGGCGATCCCGGCCGGTGGGTGATCTCGTCGTTCTCCCGTGCCACCATCGATCACTGCCGGGTCCGTGTTCCGGAGATCGCCACCGCGTTCCTGGTCGACGACCCGGTGTGTGCCGACCTCGGCGACATCGCCGCGGCGGGCCATGCAGCTCTGCACCCCGATGTCCGGTACGTGGACGCGGCGCTCGTGGAGCGGTGCCACGCGGTCGGACTCATGGTCAACACCTGGACCTGCAACGACCCGGAACGGATCGCCGAGCTCGACGGCCTCGGGGTCGACGGCGTGTGCACCGACGTCCCCGACGTCGCCCTCGCCGCGCTCGGCCGGAGCGGCCCGCTCACACTGCGGCGGTGGGGAAGACCAGGTTGACGGCGTCGGGGACGTGCCAGAAGTCGAGGCGGGTGGTCGAGCCCAGTGCGTCGCCGTCCAGCTGGTAGGGGAACGGTGTTTCGTGCTCGACCACCAGCCGCTCCACGTCGACGCGGATGTCGAGGTGGGGGGCGGGTTCCATGCCGCCGCCCTTGAGGGCGCCCGCCACCGACTTCAGGATCGCGGTGGCACTCATGGTCCGGAAGGTCAGGGCCACCAGGCCGCGGTCGAGCGTGGCGTGGGGTGACAGGTCGAGCGGACGGTTTCCCAGGTACGTGTACGGGTTCGTGTTGAGGACGACGGTGTAGTACCCGTCGGTGATGTCGGGCCCGCCGTCGCCGTGGAGGCGGAAGTGGGGCTTTTTGCGGTCGTACCCCGTCATCCATGTCTGGATGGCCGACCAGATGAAGAGTGGGTGGCCGAACCAGCGCTTCACCGAGGCATGCTCCTCGACCTTCTCGACGACCGCGGCGTCGTAGCCGACTCCGGTGTGGAAGCAGAAGTACCGTCCGTTGACGCGTCCGAGCCCGATCGGGCGGAGGTCCCCGGCGTCGAGTCCCCCGACGAGCGTGTCGACCGCCGCCACCGGGTCGTTCGGCATCCCGAGGGTCCGGGCGAAGACGTTGGTCGAACCGCCCGGCAGCACCCCGAGCGCAGTGTCGGTGCCGGCGATCCCGGTGGCCACCTCGTTGAGAGTGCCGTCCCCGCCGTATCCGATCACCACGTCGACACCGCGTCGGGCGGCGTCGTGGGCGAACCGCGTGGCGTGCCCGCGCCGGTTGGTCTCCACCACTTCCACGTCGTGGTTGGCGCCCAGTCGGCGGTGCACGACGACCGTGTTGCGGGCGGTCACCGAGGAGGCGAACGAGTTCACGACGAGCAGGATCTTCAAGCAGTCGCAGGGTACCGCCCCTGTCCTCGACGGTCGCTTCGGTCCCGGGGAGTGGTGTGACGTGTGCCGTCCGATCGCCGTGCATTGTGTCCGCGAGGTGACCGAGCGGTAACTTGGACAGCCGTATGAACGTGATCGTGTGCGTGAAACAGATCCCCGACCCGGCTCTGCCGGGCGAGTTGGATCCCTCGACCAACACGCTGAAGCGCGACGGCAAGCTCATCCTCGATGAGTCCGACAGCTATGGCGTCGAAATGGCGCTGCAGCTCGTCGATGCCGCGGGCGGAGGCGAAGTCAGCCTGGTCTCCATGGCTCCCAACGACGAGGTGTCAGGTCTCCGGACCGCTCTCGCGATGGGTGCGGCGAAGGCCGTCCTCGTGTCGGACCCGGCGCTCGCCGGTGCCGACGCCCTCAGCACCGCCAAGGTGCTGGCCGGTGCCGCCGGCCGTCTGGGCGAGGCCGACCTCATCATCGCCGGCACGGAGTCCTCGGACGGCTACACCGGCACGGTGCCGGAGCAGATGGCCGAGGTCATGGGCCTCCCGTCGGTGACCTTCGCCAAGACCGTCGCGATCGAGGACGGCACCCTCAAGGTCGACCGTCAGTCCGAGGCCGGCTACGACGAGGTCACCTGTTCGCTGCCCGCCGTCGTGTCGGTCACCGCCGGTGTCGTCGAGCCCCGCTACCCGAGCTTCAAGGGCATCATGGCTGCCAAGTCGAAGCCGGTCGAGAACGTCACCGCCGCCGATCTCGGCGTCGAGGTGTCCGACTGGGGCCAGCAGATCACCGCCGTCGAGGACGCCCCGGAGCGTCAGGCCGGTGAGGTCATCGAAGACGAGGGCGAGGCCTTCGGCAAGATCGTCGAGTTCCTCGACAACCTGAAGGTCATCTGAGGAGGCTGACGATGGGTATCGACAACATCTGGGTGTTCGCGCAGACCGCGAACGGCGAAGCCACTACCGGGACCCTCGAGCTGCTCACCAAGGCGCGCAGCCTCGGTGGCACCGTCTCCGCGTTCATGGTGGGCGCCGTCGGCGATGCCGCCGGCGCGCTCGGCGACCACGGTGCGGCCAAGGTCTACGAGACCGGCGATCTCGGCGGTGCGCTGCCGGGGGTCGCGGTGTCGGCGGCGATGAAGGCCGTCATCGACGGCGGGGATTCGCCCGACCTCATCATGTTCCCGCAGAGCTACGAGGGCCGTGACGTGATGGCCCGTCTCTCGGTCAAGCTCGACCGCGGTGTGCTGACCAACTCGGTCGACATCTCCGTCGACGGGGACTCGGTCACCGCGGTGACGCCGATCTTCGGCGGCACCAAGGACGTGAGCACGTCGTTCACGGGTTCGGGCCCGTTCCTCGTGGCGTTCCGCCCGAAGAGCTTCGCCGCCGAGGGTGGTGCCGGTGGTGCCGCCGAAGTGGCGTCCGCTCCGGTCCCCGAACTCGGCGCAACCGGTGGCGCCACCGTCACTGCCGTCCACGTCGAGGAGACCTCCGGTCCCAAGCTCGACGAGGCCGACATCGTCGTGGCCGGTGGCCGCGGCCTCGGTGAGTCCGAGAAGTTCGAGATGATCGAGTCGCTGGCGAAGACGCTGAAGGGTGCGCCCGGTGCGTCCCGTGCCATCGTCGACGCCGGCTGGGTCCCCTTCGCCTACCAGGTCGGCCAGACCGGCAAGGTCGTGAAGCCCACCGTGTACATCGCCGCCGGCATCTCCGGTGCGACGCAGCACATGGTCGGCATGAAGGGCTCGAAGAACATCATCGCGATCAACAAGGACTCGGAGGCGCCGATCTTCGGCATCGCCGACCTCGGCATCGTCGGTGACGTCCACAAGGTGCTCCCGCAACTCCTCGAGGCGCTCGCCGCCCGGAGCTGACCCGATCTGGTGAACCAACCTGCCGAGCGCAGGCACGTTGTTCACGAGTTCACCGAACGATCGAGAGAACCGCGACGGATTGCCGTCGCGGTTCTCTCGCGTCCGGGGGAGAAACCTCGCCCGTCTGGAGCCGGGTGGGTCGCTGCGGTGGGAGTGCTCGTTGTCGAGGAAGGAGGACTGCACATGACTGCCATGCCGGACCTCTTCGTCGGTCGCGCTCCCGACGCCTCGCGTCGCTGACATCAGGCGCGGTCGGAACCTGTCGGCCCACAACCTGCTCTGGTGGGAGGAGCGGCTGTGGTTCATCGACGTGCCCCAGGCCGTTCGCATCGACACGAATCTCGACGCTCTCGACCTGCTCCACCGCGATGTCGTGAACGTCTGCACATGGTTCTCGCGGCGCGACGTCGAGGTCGACGGCGACGAGATCTACGCCGAACTCTCGGCCTCGATCTTCTGAGTGCAGCCGCCGCGATCGGGCGTTCGGACCGTTTGATCAGGTCTCACGCAAACGTTAGCGTGATCGTGCGGTACCGGGCTTCCCATCGTGCGGCCCATCTCCCACGCGGCGACCCGTCTCGCGATCTGAGCACGGGTACATCGATTGCATCGCAAGGAGCGAACATGGAACTGGCAGTCGTCGGAGCCCGACATGAACACGTGTTGCTGCAGGTGTTCCTTCTCATGGCCGCAGGTGTCGAACTGGGTCCGATCCACGAACCCGACGACGCGAGTTTCGCCACGTTCGAGAAGATGTTTCCCGACTGCCGGCGAGTGAACACTCTCGACGAGATCCTCGAGTCGGACTCGATCGACCTCGTGACCGGAGCGGCAATTGCCAGCGACAGGGCGCCGCTCGGAATCGAGGTCCTGCGGTCGGGCAAGGACTACATCTGCGACAAGCCGGGCATCCTCGACCGGGCGAGTGTGGACGCGGTCCAGCGGGCGATCGACGAGACGGGTCAGCGCTTCGACATCTGGTTCCACGAGCGGCTCAGTTCCAGAGCGGCGCTCCGTGCCCTCGAGATCGCCAAGTCCGGGGCGATCGGCGACATCGTCGGTTGCACCGTCCTCGCTCCCCACCGGCTGCGCGCATCGGGCCGCCCCGACTGGTTCTGGGATCAGAAGCAGGCGGGCGACATCATCACCGACATCGGTCTCCACCATCTCGACCTGTTCCTCGAGCTGACCGACGACGCGCCTCTGCAGATCGAGTGGGCGATGCAGGACAACGTCGCGCTCACCGATCACGAGGGTTTCGCCGACGTGGCCACCGTGGTGGTGAGCGGGCCGCACTTCCTCGGCACGATCCACGTCGACTGGCACAGTCCCGAGTCCCTCGGCACCTGGGGCGACGGCCGTCTGTTCATCCGCGGCAACAAGGGGTACGTCGAAGCCCGGCGGGAGATCGACATCGCCGGCCACGACGGAGCCAACCACATCATCTGGGTCGATCCCGACGGCATCCACCGCGAGCAGGTCGAAGAGAAGGACATGACCTTCGCCGCTGAGTACGTGGCAGACCTCGCTGCGGGAACGTACGCGGCGATGCCGAAGGACCGCTGGAGGCGGGCCACCGAGCTGGCCCTCGATGCGAGCGAGATGAGCAGGAAGTAGAGCAATTGCCGAACCGAAGAACATCGCCGTCGTCGGAACCGGGATCGGGCAGGCCCACCTGTGGTCGCTCGTCCAGCTCCCCGAGCTGTATCGCATCCACACCGTCTGCGACATCGACCACGTGGCCGCGGAGAAGACGGCAGGCGACGACGACGCCCAGGCGGTCACCGACGACGACGCCGTGTCGCTGTGCACGCCACCCTTCCTCCACGAACAGCAGACCGTTGCGGCTCTCGAGGCGGACACGCACGTCGTGTGCGAGAAGCCCCTCGTGGGCAGCCGTGCCGCCATCGACCGCACCGACGCCGTGGCGCAGCGGACAGGGTGCTCGGTCTTCCCGGTGTTCAACCACCGCGACGGAGCGGGCTTCCAGCAGTTCCTCGACCTGTCCGGGGCCGGCCGGTTCGGCGCCCCGCTCGTGTCCCACGATCGAGGTCGGCCTCCTCCGAGGCGCCGACGACTACGAGGGCTCCTGGCGCGGCACCAAGGCCGGGGAGATGGGTGGCTGCCTCGCCTCCCATGCGATCCATCACTTCGACATGCTGTTGAGCGCCCTCGGTCGGCCCACGTCGGCGATGGCCCTCACCGCCACGCGCGTCGACGACATCGAGACCGAGGATTGCGCCGCGGGTGTCCTCGGTTTCGACAACGGTGCGTTCGCGTCGTTCGCGATCACCCTCGGCCTGGTCACCGCCATGTACGAGGCCGCCGACCTCGGCGCTCCCGTCGAGATCCCTGTCTCCCACGACGACGATCGGTACACCGGATGGAGGTGACCCCCGTTCGTCCTGGCCGCCAGATCCTCGGAGCGGCGGCCGTGCTCCTCCCGATCGACGCGGAGCAGCACATCGACTGGACCGCGTTCGCGGCCCTGGTCGAGCGAACGGTCGAGGCCGGGCTGATCCCCGCCGTGAACATGGACACGGGCTACCTCCAGTTGCTGGCCGACCAGGAGCGGGAGCAGGCGGTGACGATCGCCGCCGAGATCGCGGACACGTTCTGTGCCGGCGTCTTCGTCGACGACAGTGCGGGGGATGCATTCGACCTCACCGCCTACTCACGGGGCTTCGAGACCGTGGCCGGCGCCGGAGGAACTCCCGTGATCTTCCCGTCGTGGGGGCTGAACTCGCAGACCGGTGACGAGTGGGTCACCTCCCTCGCCGCGATCTCGGGCGGGGCCGACTTCATCGGCTTCGAGTTGGGGGAGGCGTTCGTCCCCTACGGACGGATCTTCGATCTCGCCACCTACGTCGAACTCATGAGGCTCCCGAACTGTCTCGGGGCCAAGCACTCCTCGCTGTCGCGGCTGCTCGAATGGGAGCGGCTCGCGGCGCGCGACGAGCACCGTCCCGACTTCCGTGTCTTCACCGGCAACGACCTCGCCATCGACATGGTGATGTACGGCAGCGACTACCTGCTCGGCCTCGCTGCAGCAGCGCCGGATGCGTTTGCCCGTCGTGACGCGATGTGGGTCGCGGGCGACCCGCGGTTCCATGAACTGAACGACCTTCTCCAGTACCTCGGCGCCTTCGCCTTCCGGCGTCCCGTGCCCGCGTACAAGCATTCCGTCGCCCGCTTCCTGCAGCTACGCGGCTGGATCCCGTCACCGAACACCCACCCTCGCTCACCCGAGCGGGACAGCTCCGAAGAGCCGGTGCTGGCGGACATCGCCGAGCGCCTGGACGACTGGATGTCGAGGGAGTAGCCGACGATCCGAGATGCCGGTTCTGCTGCTGATCCTCCTCGTCCTCGACGGTGTGTCGGGCCACGCAGGCGTTCGCGCCCGCAAGTACCGGTCTGCGCTCGGACTCGGTGCTCTCCTCGTTCCACTGTCGCTCGGTCTGTCGACCCTGGCCTTCCGCGCCGTCGACGGCCAGGCCGACGTCGACGTCCAGCAGAACGGAACCTCTGTGGCGGTGGGCCCCGGCGGCCTACTCGTCGCCGTCGTCGCAGTCGGCTGGATGACGGTCGTGGCGATCACGAGCCGCACGCGGCAGGGGCAGCAGTAGCGATGCCACCGCGTCGCCGGGCGACGATCGTCGACATCGCCGAGGAACTGGGCATCCACCCGACGAGCGTCTCGCGCGCGCTGACCGGGTCGCCCCAGGTCAGCGAGGCGACACGCGAGCGGGTGATGGAGGTCGCGGCGCGCCTCCACTATGTGCGCAACGTCCACGCCTCCGGCCTCGTCACCGGCTCGTCGAAGACGATCGGCCTGTTGCTGCCCGACCTGATCAACCCGTTCTTCGCCGAGCTCGCCAACCACGTTCAGAACGCGGCGATGGCCCGGGGGTACCTGGTGATGGTCGCTACGTCGCAGATGTCGAGCGAGGCGGAATCGGCGATCGTGGCGCGGATGATCGAGAACGTCGACGCCACGATCGTCGCGATCCCGACCAGTGCCCGGCCGCTCCCCGCGGGGGTGTCGGAGACCGGACACATCGGCTTCGTGAACCGTCACGTCGCCGGCGCACCGTCGGTCGTGGTCGACCAGGAGGCGATCGTCCGGCTCCAGATCGAGGCGGTCGCGGATGCCGGTCACCGCAAGATCGCAGTCATCGACGGGCCGGAGGTGTTCGAGTCGTCGCTGGTCCGGCAGGACCATCGGAGGTCACTCGACCTGAACGACCTCGAGTTCTTCGAGCTGGGACACTTCGACGCATCCGGGCAGGAGGCGGCAAAGGCGTACGCCGAGATCCCCGACGAGGCCACCGCGGTCATCGTGTTCAACGACATCATGGCGCTCGGGGTGATGGCCGCGGCCGTCGTCGACGGCCGCTCGGTGCCCCGAGACCTGAGCGTGGTCGGCTCCGACGGGCTGGACCTTGCAGGGCTCTTCTCGCCGTCGCTCACCACGGTGCGCGCACCGATGGCACGACTCGCCGACCTCATCGTCGCCGGCCTGATCGACCCGGCAACGGATCTCCCCGACACGATCATCGTCCAGCCCACATTGGTGCACGGCGAGTCGGTGGCCAAGGGTGGGCGATGAGCTTCCGGCGCCTCACACCGTTGTCCACCTACGAGGCGTTTCGCGACTACCTCGATTCATCGGGGATCGACCTCCCGGTGGATGCCGCTGTCGACCCGTCCGGGCCGCTGTCGGAGCCTGTCGACGTCGCGGGGCACATCGTGGGCAACCGCTTCGCCGCGCTGCCGATGGAGGGCTGGGACTGCGCGGCCGACGGCAACCCCGGCGACCTCACTCGACGGCGATGGGAACGCATCGGCGCCGGTGGCTCGAAGCTGATCTGGGGTGGCGAGGCTGCGGCAGTGCGTGAGGACGGCCGCTCGAGTGGCCACCAACTGTTGGTGGCGGAACACACCGTCGACGGCATCGCCGACCTGCGGTCACGGCTCGTGTCGGCCCACGCCGCGGCCTGCGGAACGACCGACGACCTCCTGGTCGGGCTCCAGCTCACCCACTCGGGCCGCTTCTCCCGCCCCCGCGACGAGGCCGCACCCGTGGTGGCGTACCACCATCCGCTGTTGGACGAGCGCTTCCCCGACGATGTCCGCGTCCTCTCCGACGACGAGATCGACGAGCTGGTCGATGACTTCGTGGTGGCGGCGGTGCGCGCCGAACTGGCCGGCTTCCAGTTCGTCGACGTGAAGCACTGTCACGGCTACTTCACCCACGAACTCCTCTCCGCCCGGCGTCGAAATGGCCGGTACGGAGGGAGCCTCGAGAACAGGGCGCGTTTCTGTCTCGAGGTCTATCGCGCCATGCGCCGGCGGGTCGGGGACCGTTTCCCCATCATGATCAAGCTCAACGCCCACGACTTCCTCGAGGGGTCAACAACCGAGGTCGACGCCTGCCATCTCGCTTCGGCGCTTGCCGAGGA
>CBFCWZ010000057.1:0-14398 GCA_965601935.1 uncultured Ilumatobacteraceae bacterium | reverse complement strand
GCCGTCCGCCCAGAGCCGTTGTACCTCTGCGCAGGCGTCGTCCCAGCCCGCTCGAGAGTAGGCGTCGTTGTAGAAGTTCGTCGTCGCCGAGCCCATCCCTCCGAGGGTGAAGGCCAGTCCGGGCCGGGCCCGTTCGAGAAGCCGGTCGACGTCGTCCGAGACGGTGATCTGGCCGTTGATCTGGATGTCGATGTCGTCGAGCGAGCGGCCGGCGCGCTCGGCGCCCACCCGGATGGGGTCGAGCATGACGTCGGCGTGTTCCGCGATCAACGAGGTTCCGGCCCACCCGTCGGCGACCTCACCGGTGAACTCCAGCGACTTCGGTCCCAGCGTCGCGAGATAGATCGGGAGGTCCGGGCGCGGGCGGATCGACGGTTTGAGCGCCTTGCCCTCGCCGCCCGGCCGGGGGAGCACATAGTGCTCGCCCTCGTGGACGAACCGTTCGCCGCGCAGACCCATCTTGACGATCTCGGTGTACTCCCGGAGGCGGCCGAGCGGCTTGGCGAACGCGGCGCCGTGGAGTCCCTCGACCACCTGTGGCCCGCTCACACCGAGTCCGAGCACGAATCGATCCCCGGAGATCTGGGCCATCGAGAGCGCGGTCAGTGCGGTGGTGGCCGGAGTGCGGGCGGAGATCTGCATGATCCCGCTGCCGAGCTTGATCCGCTCGGTGACCGCGGCGAGGTAGCCGAGCGACGAGACGGCCTCCATGCCCCATGCTTCGGCCGACCACACGGTGTCGACGCCGAGCCGGTCGGCCGCCTTCACGTACTCGACCAGGTCGTCCCAGTTCTCACCGTCGTAGTAGGCGCTGCCGACGGACACTGCCACCTTCATCAGGATCCCTCCCCGTTCACCCGGTCGACGAGTTCCATCACCTGGCCGAGGGTGTCGACCTGTTCGTCGAGTGTGTCCCCGAGCGACCCGACACGCAGGCTCTCGACACCGCAGTCGCGGTACTCGCGCAGCCGGCGCCGGATCTCCTCGGGCGGCCCGATGAGGTTCTGGCGCAGACCGATCTCGATCGGCACCCTGGCGCGAGCAGCGTCGCGATCGCCCTCCATCCAGAGGCGTTGCACCTCGGCCACGTCGTCGCCCCAGCCCTGACGGGCGAATGCGTTGTTGTAGAAGTTCGACGACTTCGAGCCCATGGCCCCGAACGTGAAGGCGAATCCCTCGGCGTGCCGGCGACCCGCTTCTTCGACGTCATCGGTGATCTCCACGCCGACCGACACCGTGAGTTCGACCTCGTCGAGGGAACGCCCGGCGGTCTCGGCGCCTGCACGGATCTCGTCGAAGAACACGTCGGCGGTCTCGCAGAAGAACGAGTTCCCGATCCAGCCGTCGGCCGCGGCACCAGTCAGCCGAAGGTTCGCCGGACCGAGCGAGGCGAGGTAGATCGGGATGTCGGTCGGTGGCATCGCCGAGCGGATGGGCCTGCCCTGACTGTCGGGGAGCGGCAGCTGGTAGATGTCGCCCGCGTACTCCAGCCGCTCCCCGGAGGTGACCTTCCGCACGATCTCGATGGTCTCGCGTGTGCGGGCGACGGGCCTGTCGAACGGGACGCCGTGCCAGCCCTCCATCACCTGCGGACCGCTCGTCCCGAGGCCCAGGACGAACCGGCCCCCGGAGATGCGCTGCAGCGACATCGCCGACATGGCGAGCATCGCCGGCGTCCGCGTGCCGAGCTGCACGATGCCGGTGCCGAGCCGGATCCGTTCGGTCGCCGTGGCGGCCGCAGCGATCGGGGTGAGCGCGTCGTATCCCCAGAATTCGGGGACCCAGGCGATGTCGACGCCCAGCCGCTCGGCTTCGACCACGAAGTCGATCCCCGCCCGGTCGACCGGCATCGCCCAGACCCCGATGCGCAAGCTCCCCATGGCGGCGACCCTACGCGCCAGTCTCGCCGGCGAGTTGCTCGAAGTAGCTGCGGAGGGTCGTCGTGCCGCGGGGCGGGCCGACGCCGTCGACCTCGCCGGCGACCACGATGAACTCGGCCAGGTCGCCGAACTGCTTCGAGAGAAGGCGGACGGTCTTGGCCATCCCACCGGCCATCCACAGTGGGACGACGTGGATCTTGGCCGGCTTGCCGAGCACGTCGAAGGCCAGTTCTGCAGCCTCGCGTTGGGTCATGACCTCGGGGCCGCCGGCCTCGACCTCGACGTCGTCACCCTCCGCCGTGTCGACGCAGACCTCGGCGAGATCCTGGCCGTGGATCGGGCTCATCCGGTTGGTGCCGTTGCCGACGAGCAGGCAGCGCCCCTTCTGCGCCATCGACAGGAGAGCACCCATGTCGGAGAAGTACCCGCACGGCCGCACGATGCGGTGGTCGAGCGGGGATGCGCGCAACTCCTCGACGACCCGCTCGTGAGCCCTCGTGATCGCGAGGTCGGCGATCGGAGGTGCATCGGCGCCCTGCATCGACACGTAGACGAACCGCTTCACGTCGGCGTGCTCCGCCAACCCGATCAGCGTGTGGTTGCACTCGTAGTCGACCTGGTCGAAGGTCAGGCCGTCGCGCTGGCGCGAGATCCCGACGGAGGAAAAGACGATGTCGATCCCGTCCATCAGGCCGTCGAGGGTGGACGGGTCGGTCAGCTCGCCGACGAACACCTCGTCGACATCGTCGTCACCGATGGCCGGTGCCGTGAACGGGCCGGGCTCGCGCAGCCGCTCCTCGCTCCGGGTGAGGGCCCGAACGTGGTAGCCGCGTTGCGTGAAGGCGCGCACCGCGAACTTCCCGACATACCCCGTCGCTCCTGCGACCAGCACCGTCTCCGCCATCCACGCCTCCTGTCCGAGTGCGGACGACGGTACTCCCTTCGGTCAGCCGACTCCTCCGGCGATCTCGAGGTTGACACCGGTGAGGTAGGAACTCTCGTCGGAGAGCAGGAAGGTGACGACCGAGGCGACCTCGTCGAGGGTGCCGAGGCGGCGCAGAGGGATCTGGTTGATCATCTCGTCGGCCACGACCGCCGGATCGTCGGAGTAGTAGGCGCTCGGAGTGGCAGCCTGCATCTCGATCTGACGATCCCACATCGCCCCGGGGCCGATGAACGCCGGGCTGACGGCGTTCACCCGGATTCCGTGGGGTGCGAGGTCCTTCGCAGCGCTACGCGTGAGACCGATGATCGCGGCCTTCGACGCGCTGTAGGCCGGCATGTTCGCCGCACCGACGTGGGCCATCGAGGCGGAGTTGACCACCACCCCTGGCCCGCCCTGATCGATGAGGGTGGCGGCCCACGTTCGCAGCACCGTGAACGCACCCGTGACATTGACCTCCATCACGTGTCGGAAGTCGACGACGGGGTAGTCCGAGGTGTTGGCGAACACTCCCTGATACCCGGCATTGTTGAAGAGGGCGTTCGCCACCGCTCCGTCGGCTCTGAGTGCACCGAACGCCTCCGCCACGGACCCTTCGTCGGTCACGTCGAACGACACGGTGCTGCAGGTGATGCTCTCTCGGGCCGACAGGCAGGCGGCTCTGGTGTCCGCGAGTCCGGACTCCGAGCCGGGTCGGTCCGCGAGTATCAGGCCGGCACCCTGCGCCGCGGCGCGGACGGCGACGGCGCGGCCGATGTCGCCGCCGGCGCCGGTGATGAGCAGGGTGGTGCCGGACACGTCGACGGAGGCGTCAGTCGACGTCGTTGAGGCGGTCGCCTGCCGGATCGAAGAAGTGGACCTTGTCGGGCGCACTGATCCGGACCCTGTCGCCCCGGCCGATCGCCGTCTCGCCTTCGACGCGGACGACGAGGAACTCCTCGGTGGCGCCAGAGGCGACCTTCACGTGGACGTAGGCCTCGGATCCGAGTTCCTCGACCACGACGACCTCGGTGTCGGCGCCGTCCTCGGTCTGGTGGATGTGTTCCGGCCGGACACCGACGACCACCTCGCCCAGGTTCCGCTTGGCGACCTCGCGACGGGCCTTGTCGCCGAAGGGGAGGAGGAGCTGGCCGACGCGAGCGCCCTCCTCGGTGACCTCGGCAGTGACGAGGTTCATCGCCGGCGAACCGATGAAGCCGGCGACGAAGAGGTTCGCCGGCGCCCGGTACAGCTCCTTGGGGGTGTCGACCTGCTGGAGGATCCCGTCCTTCAGCACGGCGACGCGGTGCCCCATCGTCATCGCCTCGACCTGGTCGTGGGTGACGTACACGGTGGTGACGCCGAGGCGGGCCTGGAGGTCGGCCAGCTGGGTGCGGGTCTGGACGCGGAGCTTGGCATCGAGGTTCGAGAGCGGCTCGTCCATCAGGAAGACCTGCGGTCGGCGGACGATCGCCCGCCCCATGGCCACGCGCTGGCGCTGGCCACCGGAGAGGTTCTTCGGCTTGCGGTCGAGATAGGGCTCCAGGTCGAGGATACGGGCCGCTTCCTGCACCTGCGCCTTGCGCTCTGCTTTCGGAACGCCCTGCTGCTTGAGGGCGAAGCCCATGTTGGCAGCGACCGACATCTGCGGATACAGGGCGTAGTTCTGGAAGACCATTGCGATGTCCCGGTCTTTCGGCGGGACGAGGGTCACATCCCGATCGCCGATGTACACGCCGCCGTCATCGACGAACTCGAGGCCGGCGAGCATCCGGAGAGCAGTTGACTTGCCCGACCCGGAGGGGCCGACGAGCACGAGCAGCTCGCCGTCGGCGATGTCGAGATTCAACTTGTCGACGGCCGGCTCCTCCGTCCCCGGATAGATGCGGCTCGCGTCCTCGTACCTGACCTCAGCCATGGTTCTCCCCGTTCGTGTCGTAGGTGGTGGTTTCGTTCTCGGTCGTGTGGATGACGGTCACTTGATGGCTCCCATCGCGAGGCCGCGGATCATGCGTTTCCCGGCGAACCAGCCGGCGATCACGACCGGGAGAGTCGCGAGGGTGGATGCAGCGGAGAGCTTGGCCAGGAAGTTGCCGCGGGTGCTCACGTTCGAGGTCACCCAGATCGGGACGGTCGAGCCCTCGACAGGGTTGAGCTGGACGGCGAGGAAGTACTCGTTCCACGCGAAGATGAGGCACAGCAACGCGGTTGCGGCGAGGCCGGGGGCGACGATCGGCAGGATCACCGACCAGAGCTGGCCGCGCAGGCCGGCGCCGTCGATCTGGGCGGCCTCGATGAGTTCGCCCGGAACCTCTTTGAAGAACGAGCGCAACATCCACACGGCGAGCGGGAGGTTCATCGCCGTATAGAGGATGACGAGAACCGTGCGGGTGTTCAGCAGGTCGAGGTTCCGGGCGATGATCCAGAGCGGCAGGATCGCCGCCACGATCGGCAGGAACTTGGTGGAGATGAAGAAGAACAAGGCGTCGCGCCATGCCTTCACGGGCCGAACGGCCAGGGCGTAGGCCGCGGGAATGGCCATCACCATCACGAGGACGGTGGAGATCACCACGATCCACGCCGAGTTCATGAAGGCCTCGTTGAAGCTGAGGAGGCCCGGGGTCTCCTCGGTGACTTCGGAATAGCGGTCGAGGGTCGGCTCGAAGAACAGCTTCGGGCTGGCGTTGGCGTCGATCTCCTCCTTGAACGAGTTCAGCACCATCCAGATGATCGGGAAGATGACGACGAAGACGACCAGGTAGGCGAGGAACGTCAGCAGTCCGGAGACGGCGCGGCGTTCGCCGACGATGGGGCCGGTTTCTGTGCTCATGCTGGATCCTCTCCCTCGAGAAGTCCAGAGACGACTCGCAGACCGAAGGTGGCGATGATGATCGACGCGATCACGACGACGATGCTGTACGCCGAGGCCTCACCGAAGTTCCAGCCGCCACCGATGGAGCGCTGGAACACGAAGTACGGGACGTTGGTCGAGTCGGGTCCTCCTCCGGTGATGACGTCGACGTGGTCGAACACCTGAATCAGGTAGATCGACCCCAGCAGGGTGCCGAGCTCGAGATACGGGCGGAGGTGGGGAAGGGTGATCTGGAAGAAGATCGACCGGTTCGAGGCTCCGTCGACCCGGGCGGCCTCGAGGACGTCACTCGGCTGGCTCGTCAGGCCGGCGAGGATGATCAGCATCATGAACGGAGTCCACTGCCACACCAGCACGACCACGATCGACCAGAGTGGGTAGCGGCTGACGAACTCGACGCGTTCGAGGCCGACCGTGTCGAGCAGCCAGTTGAGGACACCGAACTCCGAGCTGAACATCTGGTTCTTCCAGATCAGTCCGGCGACCACCGGCATGATCAGGAAGGGTGTGATGATCAGTGTCCGCAGGAACCCACGACCGAAGAAGTGCCGGTCGAGCAGGAGTGCGATCAAGAGGCCGAACACCAGGGACAGCAGGACCGATGACACGGTCATCAAGATGCTGACCCAGACGGCATCCTGGAAGAACTGGTTGTCGAACAGCGACGTGTAGTTCTCGAGGCCGATCCACGTCCGAGGGGAAGGTGGGACGATCTTCCACTCGGTGAAGCTGTAGTAGAGGCTGAAGACGAAGGCGACCTGGGTGACGATGATCGTGAAGATCATCGCCGGGAGGAGGGGGAGACGACGCACCCACCGGTCCTTCTTCAGGAGCTGTTTGCGCTGCTCGGCCCTTTCGGCGTTCGCAGCTGCTCTCTGGGCGTCCGTGGCCTCGTCGGCCCCGTCGTCCACGGTGGTGGATTGCATCGTTCCCCCTCTCTCGTCGGCTTCAGATGGTTTCGTTACCTACGAGCTGACCTCGGAGGCGATGTCCTGGCACGCACCCAGAGCGTCGTCGACGCTGACGTTGCCCGCAATGACCGCCGAGAACTGCTCGGTGCAGCGGGTGCCGACATCTTGGAACTCGGGCACTCCGACGTACTGGACGCCGGGCAGGCCGGGCCGGGGCTGAACCCCGGGATCGTCGATCGGCGCAGCGTTCATCGCGTCGAGGGTGATCTCGGCGAAGGCCTCGGCAGCAGCGAGGTAGTTCTCGTTCTCGTAGGTGGAGGTGCGGGTTCCCGGTGGGACAGAAGCCCATCCGCCCGGAAGGGCCTCACCGGCGGCGTTGATGTAGTCCTCGCTCGTCGCCCAGCTCACGTACTCCCACGCCGTGTCCGGATCGGGGGAGTTCTCGGGGATGGCCAGTGCCCAACTCCAGAGCCAGCCGGAGGCGTCGGTGACATTGGTCGGCGCCAGGGCGTAGTTGTTCTGGCCCTTGACCGGGCTGTCGTCGGCCTCGAGGATGCCGGCGGCGACGGTGGCGTCGTACCACATCGCGACCTTGCCCTCCTGGTAGAGCGACAGACACTCATTGAAGCTGGCGTTGGCGGCGTCGTCCTGGCCGGCCTCGTCGATGAGGTTCACGTAGAACTCGAGTGCTTCCTTGAACTCGGGCTGGTCGACCTGGGCCTCACCGATGGAACCGTCGTCGTTGGCGAGCCACCAGGTGCCACCGAAGGTGTTCAACACGGTGGTGAACGAGGCGCCGAGATCACCCCAGCCCGGCTTGCCCCGGAGACAGATGCCGGCGGTCTCGTCGCTGTCGACCGCCGTCGCGATCTCGGCGACTTCCTCCCAGGTCGGAGCCTCGGGCATCGTCTGCCCGGCTGCCTCGAGGAGATCCTCCCGGTACATCACGAAGGAGGACTCCGCGTAGAACGGTGCGGCGTAGAGGGCGCCCTCGTAGGAGAGGCCGCCTCGGACCGCTTCGATGATGTCGTCCCCGTTCCATTCCGGCGTCGCCTCGGCGTACGTGTTGAGGTCGTTGAGCCAGCCGTTGGCACCGAACTGAGGTGCTTCGAACATACCGATCATCACGACGTCGAACTGCTCGCCGCCGGCGCCGACGTCACGGGTGACGATCTCGCGCAGCGTCTGTTCCTCGAGGATCGTGTACTCGACCTCGATCCCCGTGTCGGCTGTGAAGAGGTCGGGCGTCAGGGAGGCGATGTCCTCCATCTGCGGGTTGCCGACGATGGCGACGTTGATCGAGCGATCGCCGGAATCCTCGCCGCCTGAATCCTCGCCGCCTGAATCCTCGCTGTCGGCTTCAGTGGCCTCAGCACCGCCGTCGTCGCTGCTCGAGTCGTCGTCGTCTCCACCGCATGCGGTTGCGACGAGGGCAAAGGCCGTGATGACGGCGGCACCAAACAACGCCGGTCGGCGTCGTGGGGACCTTGAGTGGAACATGTGATTTCCCCCTGATCGGGCGTTGGACGGGTGGGCGGATCCCACCCGGTCGTCTTGCACCGTAGTTGATTCATGTTGGTTTTACAAGACTGAACTCCCCCAAACGTGCAGAAAACTTGCCTCTAGCGTCTTTGTTTATCTTCGTATAGGGTTTCTCTCTATGAAGGACGTCACAGGGGAGACTCCATCGATCGATCTCGCCGGCGCCGATCTCAGCGCGGTCGGGGAACGGCTCCCGGTTCCCGGCTACGACCGTTCGGCGGTGGCTCGCTCCATCGTCCACATCGGGGTGGGTGGCTTCCATCGGGCTCATCTGGCGGTCTACGTGGACGAACTCTGCCGACAGGGTCACACCGGCTGGTCGATCGTCGGCAGTGGAGTCACCCCCTTCGATGGCGCCATGGCCGAGGCCCTCGGCGCCCAGGACGGCCTGTACACGCTCGTCGAGCGGGGCCGCACCGGGACGTCCGCTCGTGTGATCGGCAGTATCGTCGACTACGTCCTCGCATCGGAGCGTCCGGGCGACCTCGTCGACCGGTTGGCCTCACCAGAGGTCGCGATCGCGTCGATGACGATCACCGAGGGCGGGTACCCCGTCGACGATCTGAGCGGTGAGTTCCTTCCCGAATCCGACTCCCTCGCGTTCGAGATCCTCACCGAGGCGCTCGCTCGGCGGCGTGCCGACGGGGTGGGGCCGCTGACGGTGGTGAGTTGCGACAACGTGATCGGAAACGGCCACACGGCGCGCACGTCGACCATCGGCACTGCCGCCCTACGAGACCCTGATCTCGCCGGTTGGATCGAGTCGGAGGTGGCCTTTCCGAACAGCATGGTCGACCGCATCACGCCCGTCACCACCGATGCCGACCGACGATGGCTGGCGGAGACACACGGCGTGGTCGACCGTTGGCCGGTGGTCACGGAACCCTTCTGCCAGTGGGTGATCGAGGACGAGTTCGTCGGGGGTCGTCCCCCGTTCGACGACGTCGGGGTTCTCGTCGCCAGCGACGTCGTCCCGTACGAGGTACTCAAGCTCCGGCTGCTCAACGCGAGCCATTCCTGCCTCGCCTATCTGAGCGCCCTCGCAGGGATCAAACTCGTCGACCAGGCCATGGCCTCCGACCCGATTCGCTCGTTCGTGGACCGATTCCTCCGCACCGAGGCCATCCCGGTCCTCCCCGACGTTCCCGGAATCGACGTCGAGGAGTACGCCGACCAACTCGTCGAACGATTCTCGAATCCAGCCATCGGCGACCAGATCTCCCGCCTGTGTCTCGACGGCTCGTCCAAGTTCCCGAAGTTCCTGCTCCCGACGGTGCGGGCGCAACTCGAGAGTGGTGGATCGATCCGGCATGCTGCACTGGCGCTCGCCGGGTGGTGCCGTTACCTGCAGGGGCAGGACGACTCGGGCGGCACGATCGACCTCTCGTTCGACCCGCGACTCGAGGAGGTCGCCGGACTGGCCGCCGAGCCCGATCCGAGGGCATTCCTCGCCTACTCGCCGGTCTTCGGGGAGGACCTGGTCGCAGACGAGCGCTTCGTGGGCGCATTCACCGATTCCCTACGCTCTCTCCGCGAAGTGGGGGTACTGTCCGCCCTCGACACGGCACTGAGCTGAAGGGTCCCGATGGCCGAGAGCAACGCGACGAACAACCGGCCGCTCTTCCAGGAGCAGCGGCAGGACGAGATCGCCACGCTCGCGATCTCGACCGGACGGGTGGACGTCTCCGACCTCGCCGAGAGATTCCAGGTGACGACCGAGACGATCCGTCGGGACCTTTCCGAACTTCAGGAGCGCAAGGTCCTTCGTCGGGTCCACGGCGGCGCGGTCCCGTGGGAAGCGCTGCGATTCGAACCGTTGTTGGCCGTCCGTGCCGATCATCAGGTCGGACCCAAGCGGCGGATCGGAGCGCGCGCGGTCGACCTGCTCCCACCCGGTGGCACGATCCTGGTCGACTCCGGCAGTACGACCGCCCGCTTCTGCGAGGCACTTCCGCGCGACCGCGAGCTCACGGTGGTGACCAATTCCGTGCTCAACGCGCAGGCACTCGCCGAGTTCGACCACGTCGAGGTGATCATGGTCGGCGGCACCCTGCGCAAGAACACCATGGCGATGGTCGATGCCCGCGCGGTCTCGATGGTGGAGGAGCTGACGGTCGACACCCTGTTCATCAGCTGCGACGGCTTCTCGGTCGAGCGAGGACTCACCACCCCCTACCAATACGAGGCCACGCTCAAGCAGGCAATGATCGGGGCCGCCCGCCGAGTCGTCATGCTCGCGGACCACTCCAAGGTGGGAAACGATCAGCTCTTCCGGTTCGCCGAATGGTCCGAGATCGACGTGCTCATCACCGACACCGGGGCAGATGACTCGGTGGTCGAGGCGTTGGAGTCGGTGGTGCCGGTCGTCGTGCGAGCATGAGCCAGGTTTCCGGTCGGGAGCTGGAGCGGGCCGCGATCGACGTCGCCGAGATGGCGGCCGGCTTCGTGAGGCGCACGCTGGGCGCCGGGAGCATCCTGAGAACGAAGTCCACGACGACCGATGTGGTCACATCGACCGATTTCGGCTCGGAGGACCTCATTCGTCGGGAACTCGAGCGGCGGGTGCCCGGCTCGTCGTTCATCGGGGAGGAGTTTCCCGACCACGACGGGACGGGAGACGTCGTGTGGGTCATCGACCCGATCGACGGCACGATCAACTTCCTGTACGACCTTCCCGTCGTGGCGATCAGCATCGCTGCCTGCGTCGATGGCGAACTGGAGGCCGGAGCGGTTGCGGACGTCGTCCGCCGAGAGACCTTTTCGGCACGCCGTGAAGGCGGCGCTCGTCGTGACGGTGTCTCGGTCGTGGCCAATCGGGTCGAGGAACTGGGGGAAGCACTCGTTGCGACCGGGTACTCGTACGATGCTGCGACCAGGGCCGAACAGTCAGCAGTGGTCGGTCGGGTGCTCCCGGCGGCGCGCGACGTCCGGAGCATGGGATCGGCCGCCCTCCAGCTCTGCTGGGTGGGATGCGGCCGGCTCGACGCCTACTACGAACGAGACATCAAGCCGTGGGACATGGCCGCGGGGCTACTGATCGCGCAGGAGGCCGGCGCCGGCGTCGAGCTTCCGTCCGACGCGAACGGCGATCTGACCTTCGCTGCTGCACCGGGCGTGTTCGACGCCCTGCGTTCACTGCTCTGAGAGGGCGCGGAGTGCTGCCGCCAGCGGCGTCGTCGACTCGGGGGAGGAATGCGCCATCGAGCGCCACACCGTGAGTAGGTCGTCGAACTCCCCGTCAACCGGCTCCGACAGGCGGCTGACGGAGAGAACTGCCTCCCAGGTCAGAATCGTGCGGATGTCGAAGTCGGTCGGGCCGATCATCTCGTCCACGTACGCACGATGGAATGTGGACAGGACGTCGGCCGGCACGCCTGGAAGATGAGCCGGGCCTGCCGCGCCTGACGAGAGGGGACGGACCAGGAGGGAGGTACGGACGATGTCGGCGAGTGGGTGGCCGGTGGCGGCATCGAACCAGTCGATCACGACGGGGCCGTGAGCCCCGATCAGGATGTTTCCCGGATGAAAGTCGCCATGGCAGATCGATGTGCCGCCGGGCAACCGGCCGAGAAGGTCGACCGCTTCGGATCGCTCGGTCTCGGTCACCAATGAGGCGGTTGCGATCTTGCCCGCGATCCGGCCGTTCTTGTCGGGCAGCTCGCTCGGGCCGCCGGCCGAGTGGAACTCGCGCTGAATCGCCGCCAAGTCGCGGGCCATCGAGTCGGCGTCGCCTGGGGCGGCCGCCAGATTGTCGAGCATCGATGGCCCACGGACCCGCTCGAACACGATCGCCCGCCGGCCGTCGAGGTCGATCACGTCCAGCACGGCAGGCGTGGGCAGCCCGATCGAATGAACGCGGACGGAGTGGGATGCCTCGATGTCGATCCAGTGATCGGGTACACCCGGGCGCGGCACCTTGACGACGGAGTCGCTGCCCCAGGCATAGACGTCCGACGTGGTGCCACGCGTGAGCAGATCGCCGATTTCCGTGTTCCCTCCCCTGATGTCGACAGTCTTGCACCGAGTTGGTCGCCGCGAACAGCCGCACCTCCTGCGACAACAGCCGTGCGTGAGCAGCGCCGAGGCATCCCGAGCGATTCGAATCGTCGTCATGGGTGTCGCCGGGTCCGGCAGGACCTCGGCGGCGGGGGAGGCCCTCACCGACGAGGACCGGTGGCCGTGGCTCGTTCGACTGGCGGGCGAACTCGCCGCTCGGGATTCCGCCGTGCTCGCGTGTTCGGCCCTCCGGGGGGCATACCGCGACGTGCGTTCCGTGTTCCTCGACCTCGATCAGGCCGATGCCACCGAACGTGCCCGGGCGCGTGCGGGCCACTACATGGGGCCCGGAAGGGTCGGAACTCAGTTCGTGACGCTCGAGCGCCCGGCGCCCGACGAGGGCGACGGAGTTGACGGAGTGACGGGATTCCTGCCCGAGTTCTTGCACCGGACCCCTGGGGACTAGAACAATGTGTCAATCAGTTCGCATCCTGAAGGGGAACAGATGACCGACACCGCAACGAAGCCGGCCGACGGGCCGCCGCCCGAGTTCCGAGGGCCGGAACAGGAGATGGCCGAGATCGGCGCCGACGTGCCGGCGGCGAGCGTACTCTCCATCGAGGAGATCAATCCGCTCAACGCTCACCTGTTCCGCGAGAACCGCTGGCAGGAGCACTTCGAGCGGCTGCGCAGAGAGGACCCGGTCCACTTCAACGAGATCGAGACCGCAGGCCGGTATTGGAGCATCACCAAGTTCGAGGACGTCAAGCAGGTCGACTCCGACTGGCGCACGTTCTCGTCGGCCAGTGGCATCACGCTCGGCCTCAAGAATCCCACCGGGAACCCGCTCGGGCTCGGGCCGGTGACGCCGTTCATCGCGATGGACCCGCCCGAACACCGCGAGCAGCGTCGCACCGTCACGCCGATCGTCCAGCCGAAGAGCATCCAGATGGTCGAGCCGCTCATCCGCGAGCGCACGGCTTCTGTCCTCGATTCACTTCCGGAGGGCGAGACCTTCGACTGGGTCGACACCGTCTCGATCGAGCTCACGACGCTGATGCTGGCGACGCTCTTCGACTTCCCGCTGGAGGACCGTCGCAAGCTGACCCGCTGGTCCGACGTCGTGTTCGCCATTCCGGAGCCGGGCGGTGTGGTCGAGTCCATGGCCCAGAAGCGCGACGAGATGCTGGAGTGCCTCGCCTACTTCGGGGGCCTCTGGGAGGAACGCCGGGAGAACCCCGGGCACGATCTCGTGTCGATGCTCGTCCACGGCGAGGCCACGAAGGACATGTCGGCCGCAGAGCATCTCGGCAACCTGCTCCTCCTGATCGTGGGTGGCAACGACACCACCCGGAACACCATGTCGGGCAGCGTCTACTCGCTGAATCAGTTCCCCGACCAGTACGACAAGCTGATCGCCGCCCCCGACCTCGTGCGCAACGCCGTCTCCGAGATCATTCGCTGGCAGACCCCGCTCTCGTACATGCGCCGTACCGCGACGGAGGACACCGAGGTCGGCGGCAAGAAGATCCTCGAGGGCGACCAGGTACTCATGTGGTACATCTCCGCGAACCGCGACGAGGACGTCTTCGAGAACCCGGACGTGCTCGACATCGAGCGCACCAACGCTGATCAGCAACTCGCCTTCGGCATCGGCATCCATCGCTGCATGGGCAACCGTCTGGCCGAGATGCAGCTACGGATTCTCTGGGAGGAGATCCTCGAGCGCTTCGAACGTGTCGAGGTGGTCGGCGAGCCGAGCTTCACCTTCTCGTCGTTCGTCCACGGCTACACCAACTTGCCGGTCGAGGTCACCCGCCGCTGAGCCGGAGCGGAGTTCGGCGCCGCCGACTCACGCCGCTCGGGTGAGGATGGTCCAATTTCCGTAGCCCTTGTTGGTGAGGCTGGCGCCGAGTTGCCGGGCTCGTTGTTCGGGGGTGTCGAAGTCGGCGGGTGTGGGTGGGTCGGTGCCGATGGGGGTGATCCAGGTTCCGTCTCGTCGCTGCAACTGAACGTTGCCGTATCGGTCGCGGCGGGCTTTCAGTTTCAACCTGTGTTTCTGGCGGTTGTCGTGGCCGCAGAAGATGCCGCCGTTGTCCTGGTCGGTGGGGCCGTGGTCTTCCCATTCTTGGAGGTGGTCGATCTGGCACCAGGCTTCGGGGAGGGTGCAACCGGGGTTGTCGCACATGGTGGTCAGCATGCGGGCAGCTGCAGCGGCGGCACCCTTGAAGAGTCGTTCCTTGCGTCCGTAGTCGATGGTGACTCCGCGGGAGTC
>CBFCWZ010000056.1:0-14629 GCA_965601935.1 uncultured Ilumatobacteraceae bacterium | reverse complement strand
CCCGTCGACGACCGGCGCCGCCACGCCGACCGCGGCGTCGTCAGCCGGGTATTCGAGGGGCACGAGCCACTCCCCGGTGATCGACACCGGGTACACCTCGAGATCGCCGTCCTCGAGGGTGACCTCACCCTTCTCGCCGGACGCGTCGTCGGAGTCGTCGCCACCGCCGGTGAGCAGGACGGCGAGCGCGGCGGCCACGATCACCACGACGACCAGTCCACCAACGATGAGGGCGGTGCGGTTCTTCTTCACTTCTGCTCCTTGATCGGGGCCGGGGGAGCCCGGAGATTCACACGGCGACGGGTTGGTTCTCGGCGTCGTCCGACTCCTCCAGTGTGGCGGGAATCGGCGCGAACAACAGCGCGAGGATCGCCAGGAATCCGATCGCGGCCATGAACGGGAGGGTGATGAACCCGAACTCCTTGAACCAGACGTCGGTGCAGGACGGGCCGAAGAGGTCACAGGTGCCACTGTCGAGATCGGGTCGCCATTCGATGAGGTAGTGGTACGCAGAGATCGGAAGGCCGATGAGGGCGATGGGGAGCACGTACCAGCGGATGAGGTGTTCCTTGCGGATCGCCGCCACGAGGAGAAGGGCCGACAACGGGTACATCGCCGTGCGCTGGAACCAGCACAGCTTGCAGGGCGCGAATTCGGCGATCTCGGAGAAGTAGAGGCTGCCGAGTGTGCACGCGGCGGCAACGAGGAAGGCGAGCCAGAGTGAACTGCCGTGGATGTCCTCCAGGATCGAGCGGGCGCGATCGCTGAACCGGAGCGAGATCCGCATCCACACGAGGACGAGAGTGCCCACCATCGCAACGATCGTGAGGATCGAGAAGAACACCTGCATCGCATCGGTGGACACGGCGCAAGGTTACGGGTCGACACGGCGATGCACCCGGCACCCCGTACCGGCATCCGGCACCCGGCGCCCGGCCGAGTGCCGGTACCGTCGGCAGCCGTGTCATCGACCGATCGCCGCACTGTTCGCGACCTACGGGCCCTGCGGCGCACTCGACGGTTGGGCGACAGCGAATGGTTCGACATCGCGTACCGCGTGTACCTGTTCGCCCTCGGGGGGTTGGTCGCCGTCGTTCTCCTGAGCGATGCGGTCGGCGAGGTGATCGACGACGACGTCACCACCGACCAAGTGCTCTCCAAGGGGCCTGCGGTTCTCGGGCTCGTGGTGATGGCGGCGATCGCGATCGGGCTCCGTGGCGGCTCGGAGGGCGGGCCGATCGCACTGGAGGCGGCCGATGTGCGGCACCTCCTGATGTCACCCGTCGACCGGCGGATGGCCCTGCTCCGCCCGGTGGCGCAAAGGATGCGCTCGGTGGCGTTCGGACTCGCCCTCGGAGCAGGAGTGATCGGCCAGTTGGTGGCACGCGAACTCGAGGGGTCGCGGGGCTCGTGGGCCGCGGCGGGGGCCCTGTACGGGGCCATCGTGGGAGCGATGTACGTGGCCGCGGCGATGATCGCTCACGCGGCCCGACTGCCCCGCTGGGCAGCCACCGCCATCGGTGTCGCAGGATTCGGCTGGCAGGCCGTGGCGGTGTGGAGTGTGCTGGCCGACGACGGCGAACGGAGCCCCATTGCCGGGCCGCTCGACGCGGTGGGCGGGATCGGGATGTGGGGGATCCGCAGCGAGCCCGCAGAAATCGCGGCGTTGGTGGTCGCCGCACTCGTGGCGCTCGCCGCGGTGGAACTCGGCGGCCGGCTGCGCATCGAGCCTCTCGCCCGACGGGCCGATCTCGTGTCGCAGCTCAAGTTCGCCGCCACCATCCAGGACCTGCGCACCGTCGTGCTGCTCCGGCGCCAACTGCGTTCGGAGGTGCTGCGGACCCGGCCGTGGGGGGCGCGTCAACCGCGCCCGATCCCGACCGGCACCGGTTCCCCGTCGGCCACCCGCCCGACACGAGATCCGGCCGCCGCGAACCCGCGTTCGCTCGTCCACCGGCGAGGGTTCGCCTCGCTGCGACGTCTGCCGGCGTCCCGCCTGTGGCGCATCGCCCTCTTGGCGGCGCTGGCGGGGAGCCTCGCCTCGCTCACGGTCACCAACTCGCCGCTGTTCGTCGTCGGCGTCGTCGGGGTCACATTCCTGCTCGGGCTGGAGTGTGTCGAGCCCCTCTCCCAGGAGATCGACCGGCCGAGCCTGACCGACGGCGTACCGGTCGACCGGGGTTGGATCTACTCGCACCACCTCGTTGCGTCCGGCACCTTGGTCGCGATGGCGTCGGTCGCCGGCGCCGCGGCGGCCACCGCGATCGAGCCCGCACATGCGGCCGGCGCCTTCGCATTGGCGATCCCGGTCGCGTTCGCCGGAGCGATCGGGGCGGTCGTCGCGACCGTGCGCGATGCTCCCCAGCCGGCTCTCGTGAGGGAGACGACACTCCTGGGGCAGTCCCGCGACGCCGACAGCCCACTCGTCCCGCCCGAGTTCGCCGGCATGCAGAGCGCCTACGGTTCCTTCATGCCGGTGGTCATGAGTGGGGTGGCAGCGATTCCGGTGCTGGCAATGCGCGCCGAGCCGTCGGCGGGTACCGCCGTTCGCACGTCGATCGCCGTGGCTCTGGCCCTTCTCCTGCTGGTGGTGTGGGTGCAGCGTCGCGACCGCTGGTCGATCGGCCTGCGCCGGTTCATGGAAGAGGGCCGCGCCCAGACGAGGGCGACGACGTGAGCGAGCCGGCGATCCGCACGGCAGAACTGGAGAAGTCCTACTTCGGTGTGCCTGCGCTGGAGCCGATCGACCTCGAGGTCCCGGAGGGCCAGCGCGTCACGCTCATCGGCCACAACGGATCGGGCAAGACGACGTTGCTGAAGATCCTCGCCGGCACCCTCGAGTCGACCGGCGGTCGTGCCACGGTGATGGGCCACCCGCTCGGCGCGCCCGACGCCCGGGCCACCCTGTCGTTCCTCACCGACCAACCCGTCTTCTACGACGACCTGACCGTGTGGGAGCACCTCGAGTACGTGGCGCGGCTGCATCACACGGTCGACTGGGAGGAACACGCCGTCGACCTGCTCGACCGCTTCGCCATCTCCGACCGTGCCGACGATCTGCCGGCCACGTTCAGCCGCGGTCTCAAACAGAAGGCCGCCATCGCGATCGCGTTCGTGCGGCCGTTCGACGTGGTGCTGGTCGACGAGCCGTTCATCGGCCTCGACCGGGCGGGCCGCGAAGCATTGCTGGAGCTCTTCGACGACGTGCACGCCGACGGCGCCACACTCGTCGTCGCCACCCACGAACTCTCCAGCGCCGACCGCGCCGAACGTCTCCTCGCCCTCCGCGAAGGCACCCTCATCTACGACGGCCCCCCCAACGCCGCCAACCTCCCCGACCTCGTCGGCTGACACCGGTCGGGTGACGTCGTCTACTGTCGGGCGAATGGCAGAGGTCACCTCGATCAGCGCGTCGTCTTACGATCCCGAATCGCTCACTCCAATGCTCGATGAGAAGGTGCGCGAGGGGTGGGAGATCGTCTCCATCGTGTCCGCGGGCACCAAGGTCGTGGCCTATCTTCGGCGTGACGGCGACGGCGGGACGACCGCGTCACCGGTCGACGAGGAGGCCGCGGTCGAAGAGGCGTCACCGGTGGACGAGCCTGCCGGCTGGGGTGCCGCTCCCGAGGATGCCGCCACAGCTGCGGCGGCAGGAGCCGTCGCCGCCACCACCGTGGCCGCGCAGGAGCCCGCTGTCGAGCAGCCGCCGGCACAGGCGATGCCGGCGCAGGAACCCGTCCAGCAACAACAAGAAGCGGTCCAGCCCGAGTCGACCGTTCCCGCCGGCTGGTACGCCGACCCCTCCAGTCGTTACGAGTTGCGCTACTGGGACGGCAACCAGTGGACCGAGCACGTGTCCCGGGCCGGCCAGCAGTACACCGACCCACCGGTCGCCTGACCCCGCCCGGTCCCTGATGGGACCTGGTACCCGGGCGATCCGGGTGGGGTCCGCATACGCTCACGGCCATGCGCGCGACCTCGATCGGCCATGCCGGAATCCTGGTGGAGACCAGTGCCGGATCCATCGTCTGTGACCCCTGGTTCGTCCCTGCGTTCTTCGGGTCGTGGTTCCCGTTCCCCCGCAACGACCAGTTGAGCGACGAACTGCGGGGGCGGATCGAGAACGCCGACTACCTCTACATCTCCCACCTCCACGGTGACCACCACGACGAGCCGTTCCTGAGGGAACACTTCCGGCGCGACATCCCGATCCTGCTGCCGGGCTTCCCGACCCGCGAACAGCAACGCACGCTGAGAGAACTCGGGTTCACCGAGTTCATCCGAACGGAAGATCAGGAAGAGCTGGAGCTCGCCGAGGGCCTGAAGGTCGCCATCCACGTCGAGACCTCGATCACCGACGGACCGGGCGGTGACTCGGCACTCGTGGTGATGGCCGACGACGCGATCCTCGTCAACCAGAACGACTGCCGCACCACCGACCTCGGCCAGATGCGCAGCCACGGCCCGGTCGACCTGCACTGGCTCCAGTTCTCCGGGGCCATCTGGTACCCGATGGTCTACGAGCTGCCCGAGACCACGATGCGCGAGCTGGTCGACGCCAAGGTCGAGGCCCAGTTCGCCCGGGCGATGCGCTACGTCGAGAAGATCGGCGCCCGCGCCATCGTGCCGAGCGCCGGGCCTCCGGCCTTCCTCGATCCCGACCTGTTCGGGCTGAACATGATCGAGGGCGACGAGCTGAGCATCTTCCCCGACCAGACCGTGTTCCTCGACAAGCTCACCCAGGGTGGCTTCACAGGGATCATGAACGTGCCGGGCACCACCATCGATATCGGCTCCGACTCGCTCGATGTCACGCACCCGATGCCGCAGGAGGATGTCGACGCGATCTTCACGAACAAGCGGGACTACCTCGAGCAGTACCAGGCCGACTGGATGCCGTGGCTCGACGAGATGAAGGCCGGCTGGAACCCGCCGTCGACCGACCTGCTCGGCACGCTGAAGTCGTGGTGGGAACCGTTGCTCGAGATGGCGCCGACCCTCTGCGAGCAGGTGGGCGCGAACGTGCTCATCCGCACCGAGGGGCTCGACGTGCTGATCGACTTCCCGAACGGTGAGGTCCGCGCCCACGAGGGCGAACCGTTCCAGTTCCGCTTCGACATCCCCCGCGCCCTCATGGAAACGGTCGCCGCCCAGCGAGCCGTCGACTGGAGCAACTCACTGTTGTTGTCGTGCCGGTTCACGGCGTGGCGCGACGGCGAGTTCAACGAATACGTCTACAACTTTCTCAAGTCGCTGTC
This sequence comes from uncultured Ilumatobacteraceae bacterium, assembly GCA_965601935.1. Classification (GTDB taxonomy): domain Bacteria; phylum Actinomycetota; class Acidimicrobiia; order Acidimicrobiales; family Ilumatobacteraceae; genus CBFCWZ01. Next base: position 9,371 of record CBFCWZ010000056.1, on the reverse strand, counting down.
GCGCGAGCGGATGCGTCGCACCGAGGCAGAGGCACAGCGGAAGGTGTACCCGCCCGACGAGGAGTCGATGGCGAAGGAGGCCGACATCCAGATCGGCGACTACGTCGTGCAGCGCCGCTGCCCGCACCGGAACGCCGACCTCGAGGCGTTCGGCGAGATCGACGACTGCGAGTTCGTGTGCACACTCCACGGATGGCGCTTCGAGTTGGACACCGGCACGTGCCTCACCCACGCCGACCACGACCTGCGCATCCGCCGGGCCGACTCGGTTGAGCAGGGCCGATAGCCTGAGGTCGTGTTGAGCGGCGTGCTTGATCTCGGCATCGACCTCGATGTCTGGCCCTGGGTGTGGCTGAGCATCGCGGTTCTGTTCGCCATCATCGAGTTCACGGTGCTGGCCGGTTCGTTCGTCCTGCTGCCGTTCGCCGTCTCGGCGGCCCTCTCCTCGATCCTCGGCTTCTACGACGTCGCCGTCGAGATCCAGTGGTTCGTCTTCATCTTCGGCGGCGCCCTCATCTGGGTCCTGCTCTACCGGCGGATGCAGAGGTTCGTCGGTGAGAACGAGATCGCCCCGGGGGTCGGGGCCGAGCGCCTGATCGGGCTCACCGCCATCGTCACCCACGAGATCGATCCGTTGGACACGCACCGCTCCGGTCGGGTCAACATCGACGGGGAAGACTGGGGGGCGCTGACCGACGGCGAGACAGCAGTGCCGGAAGGTGCGAAGGTGAAGGTCACGGCAATGGCCGGCACACGAGTGAAGGTCGAACCAATCGAGTCGACGTCGGAGAACACGGAGACCACATGAACCCCATCGCCATCGTCATCATCGTCGCAGCGCTGGTCGGCATCCTCGTGCTGGTCGGGGCGGTCAAGATCGTCCGGCCGTACCAGCAGGGTCTCGTCGAGCGGCTCGGCAAGTACAAGGCCACCAAGAATCCGGGCCTCAACCTGATCCTGCCGTTCATCGAAACGATGCAGCTCATCGACATGCGTGAGCAGGTCGTCGACGTGCCGCCCCAGGAGGTCATCACCGCCGACAACGTGGTCGTCTCCGTGGACGCCGTCGTCTACTACGAGGCCACCGACCCTCAGCGCCTCGTCTACAACGTCGCGGACTTCTTCACCGCCATCACGAAGCTGGCCCAGACCAACCTCCGCAACCTGATCGGTGACCTCGAACTCGACAAGGCGCTCACGTCACGCGACACCATCAACACCCAGCTGCGCGACGTGCTCGACGACGCCACCGACAAGTGGGGTGTCCGAGTGGTACGTGTCGAGATCCAGCGCATCGATCCGCCACCGGAAGTGGTCTCGGCGATGCATGCGCAGATGCGCGCCGAGCGCGACCGTCGGGCCACCGTCACCGAGGCCAACGGCTACAAGGAGGCTGCCATCGCCCGCGCCGACGGTGAACAGCAGGCCGCTGTCCTCGCCGCCGAGGGCCGCAAGGCCGCCAACATCCTCGACGCCGAGGGCGAAGCCCGTGCCATCGAGCTGCGCGCCCAGGCGAACAAGCTGCGGCTCACCCTCGTGGGTGAAGGTGAGGGCGACGCCGCCAAGGCCCGCCTGCTCGGCATCAAGGAAGCCGGCGCCGACAAGCAGGTGCTCACCGTCGAGTACCTCAGCGCCTTGGAGAAGATCGGCGACGGCCGGGCCACGAAGTTGGTGATCCCCGCCGAGTTCTCCGGCCTGCTCGGCACGGTGTCGGCGCTGGCCGAGGCCACCCGCGCCGACGACTCCGACGACGAGGTGCGTCCCAAGGACGGCCTCCCCATCCCCGACGACACCGAACGGGTCGAGCTGCCGGGGCCCGACGTCGACGACCTGCGCTGACCTGCGATGCGTGCTTCGGAAGCCCCTGCCACCGGGTGGTACCCGGATCCGCAGAACCGGACGCGGCTGCGCTGGTGGGACGGCACCGATTGGACCGACATCCGCCGGGCACCGCCCTCCGACGCCGAACTCCAGCGCTCGGCCATCACCCTTCCCGGTACCGGATTGACCGCCGGCCAGACGATGGAGGAGATGCGCGCTGCGGCGGGTGCCGCCGGCCGCGTCGACGCCCAGCAGATCATCACCGAGGTCCGCAACGTCGCCCGCGCCGAGGTCGACCGGGCCGCCGAAGAGTTCACCCACCGTGCCCAGACGGCGGTGCGGTCGGTCACCCCGTTGATCGAGACCTATGCCACCAAGTTCACGCGGGCGGTCAAGTGGGCGGCCATCCTCGCCATCGTGCTGGTCGTCGCCTGGTTCACCTTCCAGACGATCGCCCAGGCCAGCTTCTTCGAGTGGATCGGCGACCGTATCGACAACATCACCGACGACGAGAACGGGGCCTCATCGATCGGCTCCGCATTCGGCATCCACCGATGACCGCGCCGCGTAACCTCGACGACACGTTCGACTCGTTCGACACCCTGTGGGAACCGCGCATCGTGGCGCGGGTGAACGACTACGACGTCCGCGTCGCCAAGGTCGAAGGCGACCACACGTGGCATTCCCACGCCGACACCGACGAGTTCTTCCAGGTTCTGAGCGGGCGCTTCACGATCAACCTGCGCGATGCCGAACCGGTCGTCCTCGGTCCCGGTGACACGTATGTCGTGCCTCGTGGGGTCGAGCACTTCCCGCAGGCCGAGCCGGGCACACGCATCCTCATGTTCGAGCCGAACGGGACGCCGAGCACCGGGGACCAGGGCGCGGTCGGCCACGTCCGGACCACGACCGGAGTCGAACTCGACTGAACGGCCCGGTCAAGCGTCGTCGACGACGGCGTACGCCTCGATCTCGATCAGGTAGACCGGTGACACGAAGTTGCCCACCTCCACCAAGGTGCCGGCGGGCTTGACGTCACCGAACACCTCCCGGTGCGCACGGGCAGCCTCGTCGAACAGTGCTGCATCGGTGGTGTAGGCGACCGTTCTGACGACGTCCGCCGGGCTCGCGTCGAGTTCCTCCAGCGCCGTCACGATCCGCCGGAGCGCCGACGCGGTCTGTTCGTACATCCCTGCCCCGCTCTCGGCGACCACGGGGTCAGCGGTCGTTCCCGAGATGTGGATCTGGTTCCCCACCCGCACCCCCCGGCAGTACCCGTACATGTCCTCGTACGGACCACCATCGGAAACCGACCGTCGAGTCATGTCCGCGAGTGTCGCACCTGGTGTCGCGAACGATCAGGCGAGGAGTTTCCTCTTCTGGGCCTTGTACTCGTCGTCGGTGAGGATCCCCTTGTCGCGCAGGGCGGTGAGTTTGGCGATCTCGTCGGCGGTGCTCTCCGACGACACCTTCACGTTGTGCTCGTACGAACCGCCGTGGGCAGTCCCGCGGAACTCCCGTTCCTGCATCAGACCGCCGCGGGCGATCAGGTACACGAGCACTCCCAGCAACGGGATCAGGATCACGGCGATCACCCATCCGGCCTTCGCCCAGCTGCTGAGGTCGTCGCTGCGGAACACGTCGACCAGCACCTTGAACACCAGCCAGAACCAGATGAACAGCAGGAACAACCACAGCATGGAGAAGAAGATGTCGACGAGTGGCATGGCGGTTCCTTTCGATCAGCTGACCTCACGATTCGTCAGCGGCCAACCATTTGATCAGACGTGGCTCGGCCCGCTGGCGGATCCCCTCCGCATGACAAGGTGATCGTGATGACCGGAGAGCGCGAGATCACCGAATCCGTCGACCTCTGCGACTCGCGGGGCCGGTTGAACGCGGCGGCGAAGGGCTGGTCACGTCACCCGATGTTGCGCGCCGACCTGACCCGAGCCCACGGCCGCAAGACGCGGTGGGACGACTGGTGTGTCCACACACCCGGGGTCATCGCCTCCCTCGTCTGCCCGACGCCTCGGCGTCCGCGACGGATTGGAGGTTCAGTTCGACATCCGCCAACGGGTCGTCGACATCGTCAGAGCCGAGTCCAACCGTCGACGTGTCAGCACCCCTCTCGCAGGTTGCCGCGACCTGCAACAGGTGTCTGACACCGGTCGCGGCAGCTTTTCGGTCAGGCGCCGTCGTGGACCCAGACCGGGGTGTACATCGGGAGGATGCCTGCGTCCCAGATCCAGTCCATGGCGGGGACGCTCACACGCACGCAGCCGTGGGAGGCCGGGTAGTTGGGAATGCTGTTCGAGCCGTGCACGGCGACGCCGCCGACGAAGTACTTCGGCCGATAGATCTTGCCGAGGTCGCCTTCCCACCAACCCTCGGGACGCTCCCGGTTCACTTCGTGGAGGCCGTCGGGGGTGAGCGAAATGCCGCTGACGGTCTCGCCGGGGGTGTTCCGGTCGGGCTCCTCGTAGGCCTCACCGTTGCCGGTGGAGGTGTTGAGGATGTACTCGGTGCGGCCGTCGATCACGAAGAAGAGGAGCTGCTTGCCCTTGTCGACCTCGACGAGGGTGCCCGAGTTGGCCCGGGCGTGGGGACGGATCGTCTCGTTGGAGAGGGCATCGGCCGTGTCCTGGTCGACACTGCCGTCGGCGGAGAAGCCCATGTACTTCTCGAACGCCATCACCGCCTGGCTGGTCGTCAGGCCATAGACACCGTCGACCCCTTCGTGCCAGAAGCCGAGATCGAAGAGCCGCTGTTGCACGCGCGCGGTCTCACTGCCACTGCTGGTGCCGACCGCTACGAGTGGGTTCTCGAGAGCCTTCACCTCGACGATGTTCGACGGGATCGTCGTGGTGGTCGTGGTCGTCGGGGCCACCGTGGTGGTGGGTGCCGCGGTCGTGGTGGGGGCCACCGTGGTGGTGGGGGCCACTGTGGTGGTGGGGGCCGCAGTCGTGGTGGGAGCAGCCGTCGTCGTGGGCGTCTCGAGCTGAGGGGCCGCGGCCGCGCCTTCACCGCCGGAGTTGCCACTGGACGTGTCGACCGAACAGGACGCGAGCGCGACCAATGCGAAGGCGACGGCAGCGCCTCCGACAATTGTCCAATCGCGAGTGGTTCCACGCACGACCGGAAAGGCTACCGAGGTCATTCCCGCAGATGGCGACACCTTCTCCAATTGTTCACCTGTGGTGTCAGAGCTTCGGGGGAGGCACGGCTTCACGCGGAACGGCCGACCACTCGAACCGGGCCAGAAGATCACCGAGTTCCACCTGGTCAGATGGGTTGCACAGCCCCAGCGACCAACCGATCCAGGCCACCACTCTGTCGGGGCCGACACCCGACTCGGCGAGGCCCTCCAGGGTCGTGCTGCCGGTGCGCTTGGAGAGCCGTTCGCCGTCGTCGCCCATCACCAGGGGCACGTGGGCGTACTCCGGGTGGGGCAGGCCGAGCAGGGACTGGAGGTGGAGATGCCGCGGCGTCGAGGCGAGGAGGTCGTCGCCCCGCACCACCTCGGTCACGCCCTGCAGTGCGTCGTCGACCACCACCGCCAGGTTGTAGGCGGGGGTGCCGTCGTTGCGCCGGAGGACCACATCGTCCACCCCGGCCTCGACGCGGCCGTGGACCCGGTCCTCGAAACCGAGGACCTCCCCGTCGGTCCTCAGCCGCAACGCCGGTGGCCGCCCCGACGCCCGCTTCGCCTCCCGCTCCTCCGGGGTGAGGTTCCGACAGGTCCCCGGATAGGAGCCAGGGGGGAGGTGCGGCGCCTGCGGGGCCGCCTCGATCTCGGCCCGGACCTCGCGTCGGGAACAGAAGCACTCATAGACGAGCCCTCGGGCCCGAAGGTCGGAGATGGCGTCCTCGTACAGGGGGAAGCGTTCACTCTGGCGCACCACCTCGTCGTTCCAGTCCATCCCGATCGACGCCATCTCGGTGTACTGGCTCTCCTCGTGTTCCCGACTGGATTGGTGCGGGTCGAGGTCCTCCATCCGCACGAGGAAGCCACGCCCCGACGAGCGGGCCGACATCCAGGCGACTGCGGCCGTGCGCAGATTGCCGAGGTGGAGGCGCCCGGTCGGGGACGGTGCGAATCGCCCGTTCATCGTCGCCATTCTGGCGATCGGATGCACGGAAGGGGTGATCCAACTTCGAGAGCGAACCTCGTACGATCGCTGATGTGCAGTGTCCCCAGTGCGGTGCGGCGGTCGAGCATCACGAGAAATTCTGCCGGTCGTGCGGCGCGTCGTTGAAGGGCGTCACCGACGCGACCATGGCGGTCGACGAGGTTCCGCCCTCCGACGACGCGGCCGGGGAGCGCAGCGGAGAGGATGCCTCCGAACCCGAGGACTCCACCCCGCCGCCACCGCTGGGAGCGCCGCTCCCGCCACCCACAGTCGAGGCCGATCCGGATCCGGAACCGGTCTCCGAGCCCGTCGTGTCCGACCCGGTCAACACGCAGGCTCCTCCGGTCATCCAGCCGGCCTACGACTCCGATGCCGTCAACCTCGAGGAGTTGACCGACCCGCCCGCCGAGGCGATGGCGACCACCCAGATGGCCGCCCAGACCGGAGTGCGCGGAGCCTCCTCCCCGGACCCGGCCATCACGACGCCTCTCACCATCGTCCCTGCCACCGACCCGTACGGGGCCACCACCGACGAGATCCCCGAGATGTTCGACGGGGTCGACGAGTTCGGGGCCTACCCACTTCCTCGCGAGCGGTTCAAGATCCGCCTGACCTTCCTGGCGGGATTGTTCGCAGTCGTCGCCGTGGCCATGGCGGCGGTCGCGGACATGGTCGACATCTTCACGAGCATCCCCGTCGACGGGATCGCCCAAGGCACCCTCGTCCTCGACAGCTTCGGCTCCAACCTCGCGACTGCCGCATACGTGGGGGCGGCAGTGATGGTCGTGGGTGGCCTCTTCGCCTGTTTCGGCTTCCGCTGGGGAGCCGGGCTGGCCGGCGGTGCCGGGCTCGCACTCGCCGGGTGGTCGCTCATCGTGCTCGGCCTGGCCGAAGCCCCGATCGAGACCGCCACGTCGATCACCCGCAACCCCACCACGGCCGACCCGTTCACGCTCACCATCACCCGCGACATCGGCTACTGGCTGATCGTCGGGATCGGCGGTCTGGGCCTCGCCGGCTTCCTCTCTTCGTTCGGGCAGTCCGGGCGCGGCGGACGCCGCAGCCTCAACCCATGGGTCGCCGCTCTGGCGGCGGTGGCGGTGCTGGTGTTCGCCGTCGGGCCGCTCATCCCGGTCAACGGGGCCACGCTCGCCGACAACTTCGGCGCCACCGACATCTTCCGCATCCCCACCAACGACACCGACTCGGTCGTGCCGATGCTCTACCTCATCGGACGCCAGGCCCAACTCGGACTCATCGCCCTCGCGGGTGTGGTGGGCCTGCTGCTGGTGCGCACCTGGGGCATCGGGCTGGCCGCCGGCTCGATCAGTGTCGGACTCTGGATGTGGATCTCCTCGCTCGGCGAGCTCGGTGACAACCCGGCCGGCCTGGCCGTCGCCAACGTGTTCGCCCCCGACACCATCCCCCACGGCGTCACGAGTGTCGGGGCCGGCCTCACTTTCGTCCTCGTCCTCGTCGCCGCCATCATGGCCGCCAGCCACCCCGTCCGCAGACGGTAATTGTCTCCGTCACCACTGCGGGTTTGCGCTGCCACCGTTCGCCAGTGGGTGAGGCTGAAGCGGGCTCTCCGTCACCACTGCGGACGAGCACCGCGCTCGGGCGACGCGACCTGGAGGCCCTTCGGATCAGGCGGTTCGGTCGGGATCCGGTTGTCCCCTCACGGACTCGCTTCCTCGAGTTCGATCACGACGTTCTCACCCATCGTGACCTGGATGTCCGGCTCGTCGGGTGCGATGACTCCGCCCGCCCACGTTGTCATCGCCGCCGCACCCGACGAGCTCGATCACCAGAACGACCACGCCGAACCGCCTGATCGAAGCCGAACACTAGAGACTCGAGTTGCCGACCGGCAGTGGCCAAGGACCCTTCCAAGGTGTCACCACCACGGTCAGGCGACGCGGAAGAGTTCGTATTCGACGCCGGTCTCGTGCATGCGGCCGCGGCCGACGAAGAGGGTGGTGTTGACCCAGGCGTAGCGTTCGTCGCCGGTTTCCATGCGGGCGGCGATGCGGAAGTACTGGTCGCCGAAGTCGGTGGTTGCATCGGAGGTGGAGGCGGCCATCGTGGCCTCGTTCAACTCCAGTAGGCCCTCGTAGGTCACGTAGATCACGGCGCCGTCGTCGGTCTTCAACTGGGCGCGGACGTCGACGCGTCCGAACCCGTCGGCACCCACCGACAGCCAATCGGCGCCGGCGCCGACCAGGGAGCCGTTCAGCCGCTCGCCGGTCACCGTGCCACCGACCACGTCGATGATCATCCGCATGCCGAGCGGCCCCGCTCCTGCGACGTGTGTCGTGCCGAGCTCGGCCCTCAGTACTGCTTCCTGCACCAGTTCCATGGCGAATCCCCTTCATGTATGCGACCAGGAAAGGACAGTCTCGCCGACGGCGATCTCCACGTCGACACCGGGTGTGTCGGGTGTCAGGTGTCGACTCACGCCTTCCGGTCGTCCCGACCTGAAGCGGGTGTCTGGACACCATCGCGGAGGATCGCAGATCGCAATCAGTCACTCAAACCGTCTCTTTGACATACTCACTGCCATTGACGCATACTCTCCGACATGGGGTTGCATCTGAGGGGGCGCACGTGACCGTCGACGAGCAGCCGACGCTGCGGGAACGGCAGGCCCAGCAGGTGGCCAAGGAGATCAGGATGGCCTTCGTTCGGCTCGTCAACTCGAGGGGCCCGAACGGCTTCTCGCTCAAGGACGTGGCGACCGAGGCCGGAGTGTCCGAGCGGACGCTCTACCGCTACTACCCCGGCCGCGACGAGCTGGTCCACGGCGTGATCGACAACGAGAACGCCGCCATGGAGCAGCAGCTCGAGAAGATCCGGGTGCAGATGACCGACCTCTCCGACCCCGAGACCCTGGCCAGGGTCTACGAGATCTTCGAGCAGCACGTCGACGTCGTACGGGCCTCCGACCTGCTCCGTCTGTCGGGGGTCGACCACGGAGCCAGCGCTTCTCGAACCGAGGAGGTGCGACAGATCGTGACCCAGAACCTCGACCTCGCCGACGAGGCGATCCCGCAGTTGGTCGGCCTCATCCGGACGATCAGCAGCTCGGCGGGGTGGATGCGATTGACCGGGCCCGACGTGGGGCTCGACTCGCGCGAAGCGGGTCATGCCGCACAGTGGGCCCTCGAGGTCCTGATGGACGCCGCTCAGAATGAAACGGGGCCGCTGCGCCCCAAGGGGGGAAACCGTGAGCCGAACCGAGACACCGATTGATCTCCTGATCCCACTCGACGACGCCACCGACCGCGCCGTCACCGGAGGCAAGGCCGCCGCCCTGGCCGGGGCCCGCGCCGCCGGCTACCTCGTACCCGACGGGGTGGTCGTCCCGGCGGGCGCCGTCGTGCCCGAGGCGGGGGTGCCGTGGGAGGCCGTCGCCGG
>CBFCWZ010000055.1:0-14686 GCA_965601935.1 uncultured Ilumatobacteraceae bacterium | reverse complement strand
GCTAGTGCCCCGGACCCACTCTCGTGGACGTCGCCGTCGGAGATACGGTGGCCGCATGGGCTTCCTCGACAAGGCCAGGGACCTGGTGGGCGAGAACAAGGACAAGATCCGTCAGGGCATCGACATGGCGGAGAAGCAAGCGCGCAAGTACGTGCCGGCGCAACACAGCTCGAAGTTGGCCAAGGCCGCCGACATGGCGCACAAGGGCGTCGACAAGGTCGAGGCACCTGCGGCCACCAGAACCGAGGCTCCCGGCCACAGCGAGGAGCCCGCCGACGTGACCGACCGGCCCGGCGGCGACACCGGTGAGTGAGCACGAGGAGTCCCTCTTCCGGAGGTTCTTCCCGGCCGACCCGCGGAGCGTCGGTGACGAGCCGGACTACCGGTTCACGCTGGCCAACGAACGCACCTTCCTCGCCTGGATCCGAACCGCCCTCGCGCTCGCTGCGGGCGGCCTCGGTTCGATCAGCCTGCTCGCCGACGAATTCGCAGGCGCCGAGGCGATCGGGATCCTCCTCCTCGCACTCAGCTTCCTCACCGCTGCCGCCGCCTACCGACGGTGGGCGCGCGCCGAAGCGTCGATGCGGCTCGGCAAGCCACTGCCCCCCTCCCGGCTACCGATTCTGATGGCGATCGGTACGTCGGTCGTCGCCTTGGCTGCGGCGATCTTCTTCGTCTTCGACTGATGCCCCGCTTCGTCCGTCCCGCCACCAACTACGACGAGGGGCTCCAGCACGAGCGGACCGCCCTGGCCTGGGAGCGGACATCCATCTCGATGATGGTGGTCGGCGTCATCCTGGCGCGGTTCGCCGCCGAGTCGGCTCATCCGGTCGTCGCGATCGGCGGACTCGTCCAGACAGCGGTCGGAGCCGCCGTGCTCGTGTGGGCCGGGTGGCACTACGAGGATCTGCACGGCACGCTTCGTGACCAGGACCCGGTCGTCCATCCGACCGCTGCTCGGCTGCTCGGCCTCGGCACCCTCGGCTTCTCGGGATTCGCCCTGGTGATCGCGATTCTCGTGGCGACGTTCGACTGGTAGTCAGCCGGTTCGTACGAGGGACTGCACCACGATCGGGTCGGCGAAGCCCTTGACCATCCGTCGGCCCGCCGGTTCGAATTCGCAGTCGCCAGCAGCGTCGGCGACGGCCTCGGTCACGAGCAGCTCACGAGGCACGGCCTCGTCGACGAGACGTGCCGCGAGGTTCACCACCTCGCCGTAGTAGTCGCCGCCGCGGGGCAGCACGTGACCGAAGGCGACCCCGCCGCGTGGCACCACCGTTCCCTCACCGAGCACGAAACCCTCCATCAGGGCGTGCCCGACGCGGCAGGCGGCGGAGGCATCCTCGGCGACGAACATGACCTCGTCACCGATCAGTTTCACGACGCGGCCACCGTGCCGGACGGCGCAGTCGTGGGTTCGCTCCTCGAAGTCGCGGACGAAAGTGGCCAGGTCGGCCGGATCCATCCCGGCCGAGACGGAGGTGAAACCGACGAGGTCGACGAAGCCCACTGCGAACCGGTACTGGAATCGTTCGGTCTCCCCGACCGTCGTCCGCCGCGTCCGTTCGATCGCCTGGAGCAGATGGCGCCGCAGCAGCGGATCGAGGGAGTGGGCGAACCCGTCGATCACCCCGATCGCGTCGTAGACCTTCTTGGCCAGATCCAGTTCGCTCTCACCGGCCAGGACGTGCGGCGACTCGATGTCGGCGAGGAACAGCGACACTGCAGCGTCGGCGATTCGGGCCACCGAAGAACCGGCGGTCCTCACCAGCGAGAGCGCTTCCTCGGGGCTGAAGAACGCACTGAGCGCGGCAAAATCGCGGATCGTGTCGAGCTCCTCCGCCGCGTACCCCGGTTCGTCGTCCGGTGCGCCCTGGATCGGTTGGGACTGCAGCGCACGCGAGAGCGCATCGAACTCCGCGGCGGTGACCCCGGACCGACCGATCGCCTCGGCGCGGGTCAGGCGCTCGCCGGGTACCAGCCGACGGTCGCCGGCCAGGGAGCCGAGGCTGTCGTCGTGCTTGCGTTCGGTGAGTTCCTCCAATGAGTGACCCTGGGCGCGCAACCAGCGGAGGAGTTCGAGACGGCCCGTTCGCTCGTTGGTCTCGGGGTCGTACAACCCCGCCGCGATGTACTCCGCCTCGTCATCGCGCTCCTCCGCACCGGCCACGGATCTAGGGTAGGTGCAGAGAGACGAACGGAGGGGAGTTCCGGCGTGTACACGACGATCGTGGTGGGAACGGATGGATCGAAGTCGGCACGGGTGGCTGTGCACCATGCGGCCTATCTCGCCTCGTGCGCGGGCGCACGGCTGCACCTGGTGACCGCCGTCTCGGCCACTCCGATCGGGGTCGGTCCCGACATGGTTCATGCCCTGCCCCCTACATGGGTCGACGCCAACGTCGATGCCGCCAAGGAGACCCTCGAGGCGATCGAGAAGGAGGTGCGTGACCTGGGGGTCGACGTCACCACGCACATCGCCCAGGGCGAGCCCGCCGAGTCGCTCCTGCGCTACTGCGAAGACCACGACGCCGACCTCCTCGTGGTCGGCGACAAGGGCATGCACGGCCCCCGCCGCTTCCTCCTCGGCAGCGTCGCCAACCGCTGCGCCCACCACGCCTCGTGTGCGGTCCTCGTCGTCCCCACCCGCTGCGGCGCCCCCTGACCGCCTTCCGCTGAGCTCGTGAGGATCTTGCATCCACACGACGCAAGAGGTTCATGAGGTCGGCGGGTACGGTGCGCGGGTGACCGGAGCCTCCACCGACCAGCAACCGTCGTCGGACGGGTCACAGTCGGAAGTTCATCCGGACCTCGTTCGGGGGCTCATCGGCGCCGCCGTCGCGGTGTCGGCATGGTCGACGGGAACGGTGCTCGCCAAGGGCATCGAGATGGACGGCTTGGCGATCGGCGCCTACCGCTTCGCCTTCTTCTCGATCGCCATCCTCATCTGGCTCTGGCGGAACGGGACGCCGTTCCGGTTCCGCATCATCCGCGACTCGATGGCCGGCGGGATCGCCCTCGGCGCCGACATCGCCTTCTTCTTCTCGGCCGTGAAACTGACGAGCATCGTCAACGCCACGGTGATCGGCAGCCTCCAGCCGATCGTCGTGGGGATCGTCGCCGCACGCTTCTTCGGCGAGCGCATCCGCTCGCGCGACGCGCTGTGGGCCCTGCTCGCCCTCGCCGGGGTCGTGGTCGTCGTGATCTCCGGCGGGAGCGACAGCCCCTCCGATTGGCGCGGTGATCTCCTCGCCGTCGGGGCAATGCTCTCGTGGAGCGCCTACTTCATCGCCTCCCGCGAGTCGCGTAATCGGATGACCTCCTACGAGTTCACCGCCGGAACCGCGATCTGGACGACGGCGATCTGTATCCCACTGGGGTTCCTCTTCGGCCAGGACATGTCGTGGCCGTCCACGAAGAACATCCTGCTGATCCTGCTGATGGCCGCAACAGCAGGTGTGGTCGGCCACACGGTGATGAACTGGTCGCTCGTCCGCATCCCGCTCTGGGTCGGATCGACGTTCACGCTCCTCATCCCCGTGGTGTCGGCGATACTCGCCTGGGTCTTCCTGGACGAACCCCTCTCCCCCGCACAGGCCGCCGCCATCGCCGTCGTGATCGGCTCGCTCACCATGATCGTCCGCGCCCAGTCCCGCTCCACCTAGCGATCCCGCGGGTGGGTACGGTCGCGGGATGGCGCGTGTGTTGGTACTGCATCCCGGATCGATGGGCGCGGAGGTCGGTGCCTGCCTGGTCGCTCGTGGACATGAGGTGGGATGGCTGGCGACCGGACGTTCCGGGGCCACGCGAGCCCGCGCCGATGCCGCCGGACTCCGGGTGCACGACTCCCTCGACAGTGCGGTGCGATCCTCCGACGTGGTCCTCGGCATCTGCCCTCCGGACAACGCGATCGAGGTCTCCGCGGCGGTCGCGGATGCCGTCATCGACACCGCAGCAGGCGTCACCTACGTCGACGCCAATGCCGTCGCGCCGATCACCATGACGGCCATCGTCGGTGAACTCGCTCGGGCGGGCACTCCTGTCGTCGACGGGGGGATCATCGGCCCTCCCCCGGCCTCCCCCGGCACGACCCGCCTCTACCTGAGTGGAGATCGGGCCGGCGAAGTCGCCGCGCTGTTCGAGGGATCCGATCTCGGCACGGTCGACATGGGTGCCGCGGTCGGAGCCGCCTCCGCGCTCAAGATGACGTACGCCGCGTGGACGAAGGGCTCTGCGGCGATGCTCCTCACCATCGCCGCAGCGGCCGAGGCACACGGCGTCGCCGACCATCTCCACGCCGAGTGGGACCTGTCCCAGCCGGGCATCACGAATCGTCTCGCCCTGACCGGGCCGGGGGTGGCACCGAAGGCGTGGCGCTGGCAGGGCGAGATGCAGGAGATCGCCGCCACCATGGCCCAGTTCGGCCTGCCGGCGGGGTTCCATCTGGCTGCATCGGAGACCTGGCGCCGCCTCACCGACTTCAAGGACACCGCCGACGTCGAGACCCCCGCCGTTCTGGCCCGCCTCCTCGACGGCTGATCGCCCGACTCTGCGCAGGCCCCATCGATCAGGAAAGATTGGTGCGCAAGGGGGATTTCGTGCACGACATCATCATCAGGAACGGGACCATCGTCGACGGAACCGGAACTGCACCGAGGGGTGGCGACGTCGGGATCAAGGACGGGTTGGTCGCCGAGGTCGGCGGCAGGATCACGACGGGAGCCGACCGGACGATCGACGCCGACGGTGCTCTCGTCACGCCGGGCTGGGTCGACGTCCACACCCACTATGACGGCCAGGTCAGCTGGGACTCGGAGATGGCGCCGTCGTCGCACAACGGTGCCACCACGATCGTCATGGGCAACTGCGGCGTCGGTTTCGCGCCGGTCCAGCCCGGCACCGAGCGCGAACTCATCGAGTTGATGGAAGGTGTCGAGGACATCCCCGGCTCCGCCCTCCACGAGGGCATGGAGTGGGGAGAGTGGGAGACCTTCCCCGACTACCTCGACTACCTCGCAGGGCGGGAGTACGCCCTCGACGTCGGAGCCCAGATCGCCCACGGCGCGGTCCGCTTCTACGCCATGGGCGAGCGCGGCCGGCTCAACGAGGACGCCACTGCCGACGACCTCGCGGCGATGCGGCGCATCGTCGGTGATGCCCTGGAGGCCGGAGCCGTCGGGTTCAGCACCTCACGCACCATCGGTCACCGGTCACTCTGGGGCGAACCGGTTCCGGGCACGTTCGCAGCCGACGAAGAGCTCCTGTCGATCGCCGACGAGATGAGAGCGGTCGGGAAGGGCGTCTTCGAGATGATCCCCGCCGGCACGGTCGGCAGGTTGGAGGGCCTCGGCGGCGAGAAGACGACGCAGGAGGCCGAGCACGACCTGATGCGCCGCTTCGCCATGGCCAGCGGGCGACCCGTCACGTTCACCCTGGTGCAGTCGCCCGACTACGACCCCGACCTCTGGCGCGAGATCCTGCGCCTCACCACCGAAGCGAACGAAGCCGGGGCGCACATGTATCCCCAGGTCTCGTCGCGCCCGATCGGATTCCTCACCGGGTTGAGCGCCTACCACGCCTTCATGCGCAAGCCGACCTATCTCGAGAAGCTGGCCCACCTGCCGGTCGCCGAGAGAGCGAGGGCGATGCGCGACCCCGAGATGAAGCAGACACTCCTCGCCGAAGGCGACGTCAGCCCCGAGGAGCCGGGCTCGATGGAGAACGTCTACGGCCTGTTCCAGATGGCCGCGCCGGTGATGTACCCGCTCGCCGACCCGGTCGACTACGAGCCGGGCATCGAGGACTCACTCGGCGCGCAGGCTGCCGCGGAGGGCCGCGAGCCTGTCGAGTTCATGTACGACTACCTGCTCGAGAACGACGGAACCCGCTTCGCATCGCTCAGCACCGTCGACGTGCCCGATCGCATGAACGTGCTGCGCGAAATGCTCCTCGACCCGAACACCGTGACCGGGCTGAGCGATGCAGGCGCCCACGTCACGCTGATCTGCGACGGCACCATGCCCACCACCCAGCTCAGCTACTGGACACGCGACCGCAAGAAGGGCGAACAGTTGCCGGTGGAGTTCCTGGTCCACAAGCAGACCGCCCGCAACGCCGCCCTGTACGGGTTCCATGACCGGGGCACACTCGACGTCGGCATGCGTGCCGACGTGAACGTGATCGACCACGAGAACCTCACCGTGAGCGCGCCGGTGGCCCACCACGACCTGCCCGCGGGAGGCACACGGCTCATGCAGCCGGTGAGCGGCTACGTCGCCACGATCTGCAACGGCGAGGTCACGCGCCGCGACGACGCCGACACCGGTGCCCGCCCCGGTCGCCTCACCCGGAACTGAGCAGATGCCCGCTGACCCCATGGCTGTCGTGGCCGAACATCTGGCCGCGTTCAACGGTGGGGAGCCCGACCTGACCCGCATCGTGACGACACCGTCGGGCGCGCCGTCGACGGGGTCGTCACGTACGCCGCCGACTACTACGACACTGCGTCGATCGACGACGGCGCAACAGCTACCTGAGCAGGCTCAGCGCGGGCCCTGGCCGTCGTCGACCTTGATGACGGTGCCGGTGACGCACTCGCTCGACGGTGAGCAGAGGTAGAGCAGCGTCGAGTCGAGTTGGGCGGGCTCACCCAGGCGCTTGCGGGGCATGCCGGGGGCGAAGTCACCACCCATCCGCTCCATCATCCCTTCCAGCATCTCCGAGCGGAACGCCCCTGGCGCGATCCCGTTCACGTTGATGTGGAAGCGCGACCACTCCACCGCCAGCGCTTCGGTCATGCGGGCGATGCCGGCCTTGGTGATCGAATAGAGCGCAGCCCCATGGCCGTCGTAGTGATACGCGGCGACGCTCGACACGTTGACCATGCGCCCGGGCATCTTCCGTTCGATCAAGCGCCTGGCGACCTCACACGACAACACGTACGGGCCGCGCAGGTTCGTGTCGATCACCCGGTCGATCAGGTCGATCGGCATCTTGTGGGCCCGTTGGGCATCGGGGATGCCGGCGTTGTTGATGAGGATCGAGACCGTGCCGAAGGCGTCCTCGGCACGGTCGACACAGGCGAGGATCGAATCGGTGTCGGTCATGTCGAGTTCGACGCCGACAGCTTCGCCACCCTCCTCACCAATGAGGTCGACCAGCGCGTCGAGCCGTTCGACCCGCCGGCCCGTCGCGACGACGTCGGCCCCCGCCGCAGCGAGAACACGGGCGAACCGGTGCCCGAGGCCGGATGTGGCACCGGTGACGATGGCCACCTGTCCGGTGAGGTCGTGGTCGCAGTTCGGCAGCGCGAAGTCGCTCATCCCCCCACTCTCGCCGCGGCCACCCCGCCTCGTCGAACTCGTGAACACATCGCGCCGTCACGGCGCAAGTAGTTCACGACGTCGCCGGGATCAGGAGGTGAGCCGGCCGAGCTGGGTGCCGTAGGAGTTCATGTCGAAGTAGTCGCGCCAGAGGGTGATCCGGCCGTCGACGACCTCGAAGAAGCCGGCGACCGGGAGCTCGAGCCACCCATCGCCGATCTGGAACCGGTCGAGGCGTTCGTTGACGACAACGTTGCCCACTTCGAACTGGCGGGAACACGGCCATGACACCTCGTTGGCCGCAGCGAGGAACCCCTCGAGCACCTGGACCATGGCGTCGCGACCGACGATGGGGTCCATCGGCATGTTCTCGTAGGAGATGTCGTCGGCCACCAACTCGCCGGCGGCCGCCACGTCCTTGCGCTCGATCGCAGCGATGAACGCGTCGACGACTTCTCTCGGCGTCATGACGTCTCCTCCAGAGGATGAACGATGTCGAGGAACGACTGGAGGCCGACGGGGTCGAATCGGGCGGTGAGACCGCCTGACTCGTCGTGGCCGATGTCGAGGGCGGGGCAGAAGAAGTCGGTACCGCGGGAGAAGAAGTGGGGTGAGCCGATCACGCCCATCTCCTGGCCTGCCTCGTAGTCGGCGGTGACTGCCGGGGAAGCCTCCTCGGCAGGCGAATCCAACCCGTGCTGCGCGGCAATGTCCGCCAACACGTCACCGTCGGCGATGTTCTTCGCCTCCTCGAAGAGGGCGGCCCGCAACTCCAGGCTCACGGCCAGTCCGGTGGCGGGGTCCTTCTCGTAGGCGGCCGCGGCGAGGTTCAGCGCCGGGATCGTGGTGTCGGGCCACCGCTCGACGTCGAACCCGCCGAAGTTCGACAGGCCCAACTGATCGTCGAGGATGCCCGCCTTCATCTTCACGATGTCGGCGTCGAGCGGCATGCCGTTGACCCATTCGAGGGGCCAGGCCCGCACGATGACTTCGACGTCGTCACTCACCTGGTCGAGGTGCGCGACCACCCGCTTCAAGCCGACATGGGTGAACGGGCACGTGATGTCGGCGAACACTTCGACGTGATCGGTCATGCGGTCAGTCTCTCAATTCGTGAACTCTGTGGCACAAATCCCGGTTGCCACGTCGTTCGAGAGCGTCAGGTGAGGACGGGAACGGTGGCCAGCGCGTCGGCGATGGTCGCGTCGGACAGTTCGTAGTCGACCATCTCGCCCGACAGGTACTTCTCGTAGGAGGCCAGGTCGAGGTGACCGTGGCCGCAGAGGGCGGTGAGGATGACCTTCTCCTCGCCCGACTCCTTGCACGCGAGCGCCTCGCGAATCGCTGCGGCGATGGCGTGGGTCGGCTCGGGGGCGGGAACGATGCCCTCGGTCTGGGCGAACTGGAGTGCCCCGGCGAAGCATTCCCGCTGCGGGATGTTGATCGCCTCGACATAGTCGTTCGCGTAGAGGTGGGACACGAGCGGGCTCATGCCGTGGTAGCGCAGCCCGCCGGCATGGATCGGCTCGGGGACGAAGTCGTGACCGAGCGTGTGCATCTTCATCAGTGGGGTCATGCCCGCGGTGTCGCCGAAGTCGTAGCGGTACTCGCCCTTGGTGAGCGTGGGGCAGGCCGCCGGCTCGACGCAACGGATCGTCGGGTCCATCTTCCCGGCCATCTTCTCGCGCAGGAACGGGAACGCCAGACCACCGAAGTTGGAACCGCCACCGGTGCAGCCGACGAGCAGGTCGGGAACCTCGTCGACCTTGGCCAGCTGGAGGAGCGCCTCCTCACCGATGATCGTCTGGTGCAGCAGCACGTGGTTGAGCACCGAACCGAGGGCGTAGCGGGCCTTCGGGTCGGCGACGCACGCAGTGACCGCCTCGGAGATGGCGATACCGAGCGAACCAGGGTGGTCGGGGTTCTCGGCCAGCAGTTGCCGACCGAACTCGGTCTCCATCGACGGGCTGGAGTGCACCTTGGCGCCCCACACCTCCATCATCGTGCGGCGGTACGGCTTCTGCTCGTACGAGGCAGCGACCTGCCAGACCTCACACTCCATCCCGTACTGGGCGGTGGCGAAGGCGAGCGCACTCCCCCACTGGCCGGCGCCGGTCTCGGTGGTGAGCCGGGTCACGCCCTCCTGGTGGTTGTAGTACGCCTGGGGCACCGACGTGTTCGGCTTGTGCGACCCGGCCGGGCTGACGCCTTCGTACTTGTAGTAGATGCGTGCCGGGGTGTCGAGCAGCTCCTCGAGCCGCCGGGCGCGGAACAGCGGACTGGGCCGCCACACCTTGTACACGTCGAGCACTGCGCCCGGGATGTCGATGTAGCGCTCGGTGGTGACCTCCTGCTCGATCAAAGCCATCGGGAAGAGTGGAGCGAAGTCGTCCGGGCCGGCCGGTTCGTGGGTCCCGGGGTGCAGCGCCGGCGGTGGCGGCTCCGGCAGGTCGGCGACGAGGTTGTACCACTGGGTCGGCATCTCCGACTCGTCGAGCAGAATCTTCTTGGGGGTGTCCGATCCGGAAGCCATGACGTGCCAACGTAGTGGTTGCGATGTTTGGGAGGAAGAAGGCACAACGGGAACGGATCGAAGCTCTCGAAGCCGAACTGGCCCAGCTCCGGGAGCGGCTCGAAGCCGCCGACCGGGGTGCGGCCGCACTACGCACCGACCTCAACGGCGTCGAGGCCACCCACCACAGCCTCGAGACGCGGCTCGCATCGATCTGCGCGCAGGGTGAGGAGTTCACCGACCGACTGACCGATCTCGGCGACGGGATCGCCCGCGTCGACACCCGCATCAGCGGCGTCACCGACGACATCAACCGCGTCGACGCCCGTCTCACGGGGGTGGCCACCGAGCTGGCGAACCAGGTGACCGAACTCGGCAGCGAGATCGACGCCCTCGAGGAAGCCCGCCCCGAGCCGCCCACCAACGGCGCCGGCGGGTCGAACGGCCATGGCCCCGACCTCGACGTCGACGCCATCGTCATCCGCCTGAACGACTCTGTCGACGAGATCGTGCAAGAGGTCCTCGACGAGGTCGACACCACCGCCGAGCGGCTCGCCGCGGAACAGGCTCGCTACCAGATCCAGTTCCGCAAAGACCTGGCCGACATGGCCGACCAGCTCCGCCGCCCCCGCGCCAGCTGAGCCCGCTGGCGAAAGCCGCCGCGGAGGACGACGGTCATCTCTGCACCTGCCGCTCGGGAGTTCCCCGGCAACGATCAGCGGTCGAGCCGGTCGATGATGAGCGGGGCTGCGACTTCGGCGGAGTAGATCGAGTGATGGTCGGCGCCGTCCATGTCGACCTCCTCGACGTCATGGCCCTCAGAGGCTGTCGAGCCGCGCCTGCCGGCAGGGTGGCCGACGCGAAGAGATCGGGAGGTCAGTCGCCTTCGAGGATCGACACGGCCTCGGCCACCAGGATCTGGGCCTGTTCGATCTTCTCCTGGTAGACCCCGAGATCGCCGTCGGCCAGAGCCACTTCGGCTTCGAGGAAGAGCTGGTCGGCTTGGAGCAGCAACTCGGTGACATCGCCCGAGAGCGGGACACTGGAGTCGAGCGTGTCGCCGGAGCCCGTCCCGGGGTCGGTCGGCTCGCCGTCGGTCGTCTCGGTGCCGTCCTCGGTGTCGACGATTTCGTCGCCGGCCTCTGGCGGTAGTCGGTCGCCCACGTCGGCGTCGAACCCTGGGAAGAGGCGGCCCAGCGCCTCGCTGATGGTGGGCTCGAGCACCGAGCGGTCGTTGTACGACACGATCACGAACCGGAGTTCGGTGACGGAGTCGACCTCGGCGGAGTTCTGGGGGACCGACACGTAGTACGGCCGCACGTAGATCAGCCCATCGGCGACCGGGATGAGCTGGAGGTCGCCGAAGCGCACCTCGCTGCCACCCTCACCCTGGTTGTCGAGCGAGATCCGCTGGGAGATCTCCGGTGACGACTCGGCATTCGCCGACACGCGGATCGGACCATCGGGCAGCGGCGCGTCGACGATGTAGGTGGTGAGCTGGCCGTAGGTCTCGGGATCGCTCGAGGCTGTCATGTAGGCCTGGAGCTCGGTCCGCTCGTCACCCGTCGAGAACGGCACGAACGGCCGCAGGATCACGAACTCGTCCGGATCGTCCTCGCCCTGCGCGCTGGTGTCGAACATGGTGTAGTACGGCGTGAACCGCAGCGCGTCGGACTCGGTGGCGAATGTGTTCTCGGCGGCGGTGAGCGCCCCCGTCGACGCGTCGGCAGTGCCGCCCGCGACAGGGACCCCACGCTGGGTCGGCTCGGTACCGGGCGCCTGGGCCACCGACCACGCGTTGCCGTCGCGCTGGAAGAAGAGCGACGCGTCGATGCGGTACTTCGAGTACACGTCGGTCTGGATGCGGAACAGATCCTCCGGGTAGCGAAGGTGTTCGCGCAGGTCGTCGGGCATCTCGTCGACCGAGGTGAACAGGTTGGGGAACGCCGACCGCCAGGCCCGGATGATGGGGTCCTCCTCGTCGACCACGTAGAAGGTGACCTCACCGGTGTAGGCGTCGACCACGGCCTTCACGCTGTTGCGGACGTAGTTGTCGTTGTCACCGAGACCGGATGCCGGCGAACGCTGGACGTCACCGATCCGCTGCCCGTATGGGAACTTGGTGCTGGTCGTGTAGGCATCGACGACCCACACGACTCGCCCGTCGAGCTCCACCGGGTACGGGTCGGCGTCGTAGGACAGGAACGGGGCCAGCTTCTCCAGCCGGTCGTTCACGCCCCGCACCCAGAGCATCTGCGAGTCGGACTGGATGGCACCCGACCCGAGAACGTTGTAGTCGAGGAAGGCAAGGGCGAACGCCGCCCGGCGGGCGAGATTGCTCATCTCGACACCGTTGGTGCCCTCGTACTGGTGCGGCTCGGTGCACTGACGTTCCGACGACTCGCTGTTGGCGATGGCGTAACCGGACAGCGTCGGGCTGAAATACAGCTCGGGCCGCTCGATGTCGAGCTGCCGGTAGTCGGGCCGCTGGTTCGCCCGCACCTGACCGGTCGGTGCCAACACGAGTCCGCAGCCCCGAGTGTTGATCAGGTGCAGACCCTGCCAGCTGCGGTTGGTGACACCGCCGAGGTCGAGTTCACGGGCGGCGACGAGTACCTGCTGGACCTCTCCGTCGAGTTCGTAGCGGTCGACGTCGAGGTCGTCGATGGTCAGACCGGCCACCACGCCTTCGTCGACGAGGAAGCGGGTCTCCATCTGAGCGGGGTTGAGGAGCCGGGTGTTCTGGATCGGTCCGAGGTTCTCCTCGAGATCCGAGGCGGTGAGGGTGCCGAAGTCGGTCTCACGCACGTCGACCTGGGTCAGTCCGAGCGCCTGGCGGGTTGCATCGACGTTGCGTTCGATGTACGGCTCCTCGCGGACCTCCTGGTTCGGATTGACGACGAGCGCCTGGACCACGGCCGGGTAGATGATGCCGGCCACGATCGACACGACGAGCCACAACCCCGAGGCGATGAGCGGCAAACGCCAGCGCCCGGTGCGGATGACCGACAAGTAGAGCCCGGCGGTGAGCAGCGCCACCAGGATCAGCAGCATGAGCGCCGGCAACTGTGCCTTCACCACGGAGTAGGTCGCGCCCTGGACGATGCCACGCTGGCCGCTGGTGAGGGCATAGCGGTCGAGCCAGTAGTCACCCGCCTTGAGCACGGCGATCACCGAGACCAGGACGGCGAGGTGGGCCCGGGTCGCCGAGCGCATCACCGGCATCGGCGACACGAACACCACGCCCCCGTTGAGGACGTGAGCGGCGATCGTGAGGAGCAGCACCACGATCACTGCGACGTACAGCCAGTCGAGCAGGAACGTCAGGAACGGCAACTGGAACACGTAGAAACCGACGTCGAGGCCGAACTGGTCGTCGGCGATGCCGAACTCCTTGGAGTTGCGGAACAGCAGCCAGTCCTGCCACCGGGCGATCGCCGGCAGCGCCAACATCAGTGCCAGCACGAATGCGATGCCGTACCGCAAGAGGCGCAGACGTCGCCCGAACACCTCGTGGAACCGCTCGACGTACGGGTGCACGTTCGCCGGGAACGAATCGGGCGCGGAACGGTCGGCGACCCACAGACTGATCGACGCCATCACCGCGAACACGGCGAAGAACAGGATGAACAGGCTCACCTTTGCGGTGATGACACCCCAGAAGACGTCATCACGCCCGAGGGCGTCGTGCCACAGATAGTCGACGTAGAAGCGGGCGATGGCCCGCCCGAAGATCAGGACGAAGAGGAACAGTCCACCGAGGACGATGAGGACGATGCGTCCATTGATGCGCCGACGTGGACGGTCAACCGAGAGGTCGTCGGAGCGCCGCACGGCGCCGAGATTACCGTTCGAGGGCGGTCAAGAGGCATCGGCACCCCGGATGAGCCGGGGCGAAGATGTCTCCGGTGGGAAATTCGGAGCCCGCGACCACCGCTCCGCCGAGCACGTTGTCGTCACAGTCGGGGCACGATGGTGCCGACGGGTCGACGGTCCACACCACGTGGGCCCCGTCGGGGAACCCGGCCAGGCGCCCGCGGCCATAGGCGGCCCGGAACACATCGTCGAGTTGTTCGTCGATGTGCTGGGTCTTCCACTCGCGGTAGATCGCCCGGCTGCTGCGGGTGATCTGGTCATTGTCGCCCGACGCGTCGGAAACCACCCGTTCGAGGCGGTCACGTAGTGGGGTGATGAGGTGATCCTGCAGCACCGCCCGGGCCTGGGTACCGGCAAGCTTGCTGGTCGCCGCCCGCAGCTTCCGTGTGGCGCCCGCGGACGATGCTCCGGCCTGGGCGGCGGTGACCAGGTCGTCGGCGACCGCGTCGGCGTATCGGGCGACATGTTCGCTCATCGCGGGCAGCAGGTCGTCGAGCGTTCCCACCGAGTCGTCACGACGCAGCACGTCGAGGAGGTCGTTCTGCTCGTCGGCCAGCACCCGCTTCAGCTTCTTCGCGCCGGCCACGATCAGCGGCGTCAGATCCTCGTCGCGCTGGTCGAACACAGAGGGCTCAGAATCGCCGGTGTGGTCGGCAATCGCCGGCCCGGTGTCGGGGGCCTCACCGATGGCCACCGATTCGGTGGTGGTGTCGTCGGCCGTTTCGTCCGCGTCACCGGGCTCGGGTGCGGCCTCCTCCTCGGTCCCGGCGCGGAGACGGGCGAACAGGTCGACGACCACGTCGTCGGAGTCGCGCTGCTCGGCCTCGGCCTCACCGGGCTCCTCCGCGTCGTCGGCGATCTCGTCCGCGTCCGCAGTCGCCGCGGCGTCGTCGGCGATCTCGTCCGCGTCCGCAGTGACCTCGGCGTCGTCGGCGATCTCGTCCGCGTCCGCAGTGACCTCGGCGTCGTCGGCGAT
>CBFCWZ010000054.1:0-14847 GCA_965601935.1 uncultured Ilumatobacteraceae bacterium | reverse complement strand
GGCGCGTGAGGGGGCGGGCGAGGGTGGCGAGGAGGAGGCCGACCACAGCCCCGCCGACCACGTCGGAGGCGTGGTGGATGCGCACGTAGGCCCTGCTGGTGCCGACGACGGCGGCCACCGCGTACCAGAAGGGTGCGGAGCGGCGGCCGTCCCAGCTCGCCAGGATCGAGGCGGCGAACGCGGCGGAGCTGGCGTGGCCCGAGGGAAACGCCGAGGTGGACGGCTGACGAACCGGGAGCCGGTCGTCGCCCGTCTGGGTGGGGCGTTGGCGGCGGAACAAACGCTTGACGCCCTGGTTGACCACGAGGCTCTCCACCCCCAGGAGCGCGGCGAGCACGATCACCTGGTCGGGGCGGCGCTTGGCGACGCCTCTCGCGATCCCGAGCACGTGCCAGATCAGGCTGAAGTCGCCGACGTGGCTGGCGGTTCGGAACAGGCGATCGGCGAGGGGGTGCCCACGGAGCTGTTCGAGCAGGGCGTCGGCCCGTTCGTCGAATTCGTCGACCCGTGACCCGAACTGGCTCTGGCCGGGAACCTCGTCGGGCGTGCTCATGCCGCGGCGGGACTGCTCACTAGCGCCTCGTACGCCGCGACGGCTCCCTCCGCCGCAGCGTCGGGGTCGCCGCCGAACGCGGGGCACCACTCGCGGAACGAGCACCAGTCACACAGCCGGCTCTGGCGGGGGCGGAAGTCGCCCGTTGCGCAGGCCCGCTCGACGGCCTTCCAGACGGCGGTGGTGCGGGTGTCGATGAACTTGACGGACTGGGCCGACGGGACGGTCTCGATCGTTTCTCCGGTACTCAGGTACATCAGCCGGATACGCGCCGGGCGCCGGCCCAGGACCTCCTCGCAGAGATAGGAGTAGAAGTGAACTCCGGACAGGCTCTTCTGCTCGTAGTTGCCCGAGGGGGGACGGCCCGTCTTGTAGTCGGTGACGACCAGGTCGCCGTTCGCATCGAGCTCGAGCCGGTCGATGATGCCGCGCATGTTGAGCGTGCCGATGTCGACCGACATCCGCAGCTCGAGGCCGATGTCGCGAACCTGTGTCGGGTCTTCCATGGCGAAGTACCGCTCGATCAGCTTCTCGCAGTCGCGAGCGAACGTCTCCGCAGCCGCTGCGTTGAGCCGGAGCCCCACATAGTCGGGGTGGGTCGAGTACTCGACCAACGCCGTCTGCAGGTCGTTTGCGAGAGCATCCGGGGTGCGCTCGTCCGGCGGCCGCACGAACAGCAGCTCCAGAGCTCGGTGGACGACCGTGCCCCTGGTGGTGGGGATCCCCGGAGGCTCCGGCAGCTTCTCGATGCTGGAGAACCGGAATTGCATCGGGCACGACGTGAACGCCGAGATCCGGGAGGGGGAGAGGCCGGTCGGGATCGGGAAGGTGGGGTCGTCGATGGCCGCAGATTCGGGGGCGTCGCTCACCATTCCCACCCTAGAGCGGGGGTGTCGCAGGCTCTTCTCATCGCAGCTCGACCCGGCGCAGCGCACCAGGTTCCAGCTCGAACTCCTCGTCTCGGATCGCGATCTTGATGGTGCGTACCGCTCCCTCGTGGGAGGTGATGCTCATCATCTCCGAGGACATCTCACACTGCAGCCAACCGCCCATGTACTGCATGTCGAAGCGCAGCCACTGCAGCTCGTCGGGGATCGCCGGGTCGAACCTGAGCATGCCGCCACGGGTGTCGAGGCCGGAGAAGCAGCGCTGGACGAGATCGACAGTTCCCGCCATCGCTCCCAGGTGGATGCCCTCGGCGGTGGTACCGCCCTGGACATCGCGGATGTCGGAGCGCAGGGCCTCCTGGAACGCCGCCCACGACCGCGTCCGATCGGATCTGGCCAGCACGTAGGACTGCACGACCCGGCTGAGCGTGGAGCCGTGCGAGGTGCGGGGCAGGTAGTAGTCGATGTTGCGCTGCATCTGATCATCTCGCCACTCGTAGCCGAGGCGGGTCACGATGTCGGCGATCTCCCGTTCGGACAGCAGGTAGAAGAGCATCAGCACGTCGGCCTGCTTGGAGAGCTTGTACCGGTTCGGCGTGTCGCCCTCGGCCTCGAGGATCCGGTCGAGCCGCTGGATGTTGCCGTACTTCGCCCTGTACCCCTCCCAGTCGAACTCCTCGAGCCGCTCATAGCCCTCGAACTGGCTGATGATGCCGTCGTCGTGGAACGGCACACTCATCCGGTCGCACAACTCGTGCCACCTCTCGAGCTCCTCACGCCGGATCGCCAGCTTCTCCCACAGCTCGCGACGCCGGAACTCCGGAACGACCTCGAGCGCCTCCTGGGCCCTCTCGAGCAGCCAGACGACCATGATGTTCGTGTATGCGTTGTTCCGCAGCCCGGGCTCGTCGGAGTCGGGATACCCCTCGTGGTACTCGTCCGGGCCCATCACACCCCGGATCTCGAAACGGTGATGGGCCTTGTCGTAGTTCGCGATGCTCGCCCAGAAGCGGGCGATCTGGACCAGCATCTCGGTGCCCTGGAAGGCCATGAACTCGACGTCGTCGGTGGCCTCGAAGTACTTCCAGACGTTGTAGCCGATGGCGATGTTGATGTGCCGTTGGCGATGTGACTTGTCGGGATTCCAGTGACCCGATTGCGGGTTCAGGTGAACGGTCTGGGTCTCCTCGCGCCCGCTGCTCCCGCTCTGCCACGGATACATCGCACCTTCGTGACCCTCCGCCGTGGCTGCTCTGCTCGCCGCCGGGAGCCGTCGGTACCGGTACTGCAGCAGCGCCTTCGTGAGGTCGGGCATGTGCAGCGTGAGGAAGGGGAAGATGAACAGTTCGTCCCAGAAGATGTGGCCCCG
Source organism: uncultured Ilumatobacteraceae bacterium (assembly GCA_965601935.1). Classification (GTDB taxonomy): domain Bacteria; phylum Actinomycetota; class Acidimicrobiia; order Acidimicrobiales; family Ilumatobacteraceae; genus CBFCWZ01. The sequence continues at coordinate 12,038 of CBFCWZ010000054.1, read as the reverse complement.
ATAGGCCTCGCCGTGCCAGCCGCGGGCGGGGATGCCGACGTCGCGGTCGATGGTGTGCTTCGACGCCGTCTGCAGCAGGTGGAACACGTGCAGATTGAGGATGCGGCCGGTCTCCTCGTCGGCCTCGGACTCGAACTGGAAGCGTCGCCACAGGTGGTCCCACGAGAGGACGTGAGCGCCGAGCATCTCTTGGAACGAGTCGAGATTGGCCAGCTGCCCCCGGGCCTCGAGACCCGGCTCGCTGATGGCGCGGTCGCGCGAGGAGAAGACGGTGACGAGCTTCTCGACGGAGACGGATTCGCCCTGCTCCACATCGATCCGGATGTCCTGCCCGATCCAACCCTCGGACTCGGCCGTCGTGCGCTCGGTGTGCACGGCCGACCCGCCGTCGACGACGCTCGTCCGAGCGGCCATCGCCAATGTCACCCTCGACTGGGTCGTGCGCACCATCAACGAGATGCCGCGATCACCGACTGGGCGCGTCTCGATCGGTTCGAGATGCTGGCTCTCGAGGCTGCGGTAGCGCGGGACACCGGCGTTGATCACGGTTCCGTCGAGGGCCGACCGCACCTCGAGGGTCCCCGACCAGTTCTCGGCGCGGAACGTGGTCTCGAGCCCTGCCACGTGGGGATCGCGCATCGACACGAACCGCCGCTGATTCACGAGCGTGCGGCGGTCCTGCCCGTCGATCCACACGAACGACCTCATGAGGACGCCTCGGAGAAGATCGAGTTCGAGTTCGTAGTCCTCGACCGAGCCGCTCTCGATCGAGAACCATGTGTGTTCGCCGGCCATCCGGAACTGCAGCGGTAGCCAGTTCGGTGCGTTGACGAGGTCCTCGTTCTCGATGATTCGGCCCGACATCTCGGTACCGAGACGGTTGTACAGCCCGGCGAAGTACGTGCCCGGGTAGTGGACGTCGCCGGCGACCTCCTCGGGTGCGGCCCCCCGGGTGGCGAAGTACCCGTTGCCGACGGTGCACAGCGCCTCGCGCAGCCCCTCCTCGGCAGGGTCGTATCCCTTGTACGTGAGCAACCACCGGCTCACGTCGCGCTCCTCGCGGCGCGGGTCCGGAGTTCGTCGAGGAAGAGGCGGACTTCGTCGGTGTCGTCGAGGGCGTAGCGCGCCCTCGTGGGCCGCTCCTCCCGGCCGACCACGATGCCGAGCCCGCGCCGTTCGAGCTCGCGGAACGCATCCTCGTCGGTGACATCGTCACCGACGTACACGGGTAGCACCTCGGGGACGTCGAGGCCCATCTCGGCCAACAGCCAGTTCAGCGCGCTGCCCTTGTCCCACGAGATGTCGGGGCGCAGCTCGAAGATCATCTTTCCCCCGCTCACCCGCAGCGACGGGTGGAGCGGCGCGATCCGCTCGACCGCCTCGGCGACGGTGGCGTGGTGCTCCTCGGGCACTTGGCGGTAGTGCACCGCGATGGCGAATCGCTTGCGTTCGACATTGGAGCCGGGGACGTCGGCGAGTGTCTCACGGAGCGCATCCTCGGCCGCGTCGATCTCGGGCAGGAAGGCGTCGAAGCGGTCCAGATCCCCACCCGCGGCGTCGCCGGAAGGTGTCCGGATGTCGAAGCCGTGGCTCCCGGCGTAGAAGAGGCCCGGAACGCCGATCTTGCCGATCACGTCATCGGCGTCGCGCCCGCTCAGGATTGCGACGGTGGTGGCGGCGGCGAGCTCTTCGAGGGTGGCACGCCCCTCGTCGGACAGCACGGCCATGTCGGGATGCTCCACGATCGGTGTGAGCGTGCCGTCGTAGTCGAGAAAGACGGCGGGGCGTACTCCGTCGAGCTCCGACCAGAGGCTGTCCGAACGTGCCGACGGCAACGTGGCCGCGTCGCGGAAGTGGCTCCCCGTGACGGTGACGTCGGCGAGGTCGGGGACGACCACGTCGGCACCAGATGCCGCGAGGGCGTCGGCCTGGTCGAGGCGATCGAGACCGATGACGAGCGCGAACTCGCCCCGACGCCCCGCCTCCACCCCGGAGATCGCATCCTCGACCACGGCGGTGCGATCGGGCGTCGCGCCGATGCGGCGCGTCGCTTCGTGCAGGACTGCCGGATCGGGTTTGCCGGGAAGGCCCAGCTCTGCGGTGAGCTGGCCTTCGACGCGCACGGCGAAGAGGTCGCCCAGCCCTGCCGCCGCCAGGACTGCGTCGGCGTTGCGGCTCGACGAGAAGAGTGCGGTGCGCACCCCGCGCTGGTGCAGTTCGTCGATGAAGCGGACCGTCGAGTCGTAGGGCTCGACGCCCCGCTCGTGCACGATGCGCATGAACTCGTCGTTCTTCCGGTTGCCGAGGCCGCAGACCGTCTCGTTCTCAGGAGGATCCGAGGGGTCGCCCCAGGGCAGCTCGATGCCTCGCGATGCGAGGAAGCTGCGGACCCCGTCGTAGCGCGGCTTCCCGTCGACATATTCCCCGTAGTCGGACGACGTGAACGGCTCGAACGGTGTCCCCGACGCGTCGGCGTGGGCACGGAGATAGTGGTCGAACATCTCGGCCCAGGCCACCTCGTGCACGGCGGCGGTCTTCGTGATCACACCGTCGAGGTCGAAGATGACCGCGTCGAATTCGTCGGTCTGGATGGTCACGTTGGCCATTCGTGGTGCTCCTGCGCTCGATGTCGTGTCGACCCGGCTCGTGATCGACGATGCCGGGGGTCCGCTCGGCGCGCCCATGTTAGATCGTGTCGTGGTCGGAGGCCTCGCCGACTCCGTCATCGCCCACGGCGCCGTCGGCCGCCACGTCGACCGGGCAGCGGGCCCATCGCCGAGTGGACTTCTCAGCCGATGGCGTCGGCGATCATCCCGGCAATGGAGGTGGGGTCGACGAAGGGGCCGAAGTGGTCGAGATCGGCTCGATCGACGAACGTCGAGTTGGGTAGCTGCTGCGCCACCATCGGGGCGATCGTCGCAGGTCCGTCACCGTCCCCGCTCCCGATCACGGTGACCGCGGTCTCGACGTCGGGAAGGTGATCCCAGATGTGAGAACTGTGGCTGCGCTCGTAGGTGCGGGCCTCGTGTTCGGGCGCACACTTGAGGCGGACCCCTTCCGGAGCGGCACGGAAGCCATGTGCGACGTAGAGCCTCAGCACGTCCGGGTCGAAGGCGCTCATCGGTGGCTTCGAGCCGAAGTTCTCGATCGCCTCCTCGAACGAGGGGAACGACTCCCGGCGCCGGCGGGCCCCACCGGCGAGTGGGGGGCTGCGATGCTCGTCGTCCTCGAGCCGGGGGAACACGATCGGCTCGAACGCCACGATGTGCTCGAACAGGCCGGGGTTGCGGTGGGCCGCCATGAGAAGGGCGGCGGCACCCATCGAGTGGCCGAAACCGATCAATCCGCCACCGGGGGCCAGAGCCGTTGCCACGGCCTCGGCGTCGTCACCGTACCGGGCCCAGTCGACCGCCCAGTCGTCGGGGCGGGCGGTGTCGCCGAAGCCCCGGAAGTCGAGCGCGTACGAGGTGTGGCGTTCGGACAACTCATCGGCGATCGGCAGGTAGCAGTACCCGTGGAAGCCCGTGGCGTGTGAGATCAGGAGCGGTCTGCCCGACCCCCCGAACTCGTGGACGACGACGCTGACGTGATCAGAGGATGGCGCGAGCACCGGGCCATTCTGCGTGCCTGCGCCCCGTGACGGCGAAACGGGCCGTGCTCCGGCCGCTCAGCGACGCCGGGCGGAGTCGGCCACGATCGAGGCCGCGCTCCAGGTGAGGTACAGCAGCGCCACGAGTGCGCTGCCGGCGGCCACCCCGAGCCCATTTGCGACCACGTCGTCGATCTCGACCGACCTCGTGTCGGTGTAGAGGTCCTGGGCGGCCTCGATGAACACGCTGGCCGTGAAGGTGAACACCGCCGCGAGAACGAGTCGCCGCCAGCTCCAGACGGCGACGCCGGCCAGGATGACCGCGACCGCCCAGACGCCGACATGAACGACCAGGTCGCTCTCCGGCAGGCCGTCGCGCACCGCCGACGTCACGCCGCTGTCGGCGTCGATGCGCGCAGAGAGTTCGTCGACCAGCTCGCCGCCGAGGCGCCGTAGGAGACCGGGAGCCCGGTCGGAGATCATCAGAGCTGCGTTGAAGAGCAGCGCCAGGAGACCGATGAGACCTGCGAACACCCGCAGCGCCATCGGCGGACGGTGCGCGGGTCGCCCAGCGGTCCGGTGCGGACGCGCCGCCGGGCCCGGGCGTACGAGGGCCCTGGGCAACTCGGCGGTGTCCACGAACCGAGCCTATGAGTCGCGCCGGCCGGACGGGGCGCGGCCGGCCGCGGGGAGGGCGTCAGCCCAGTGCCTTGAGGAACATCCCGGTCTCTTCGGCGATGCTCGCCGGCACGAAGTAGCCCTCGCGGTCGGTGACGGTGTCCCAGTTGTCACGCAGGCTCTCGGGCGTGAGTGCCTCGGTGTCGGCATAGCCCTGGCACTCGGCGATGAAGACCTCGGCCACGCGGCCCCCGCCCACCGAGTACACCCGGCCACTCGACTCGCAGGTCTCGTGGGCGAGGTAGGTGACGAGTGGCGAGACGAGATCGGGCTTGACCTTCTCGCCGAGCGGCCCGAGGAGATCCTCGGTCATCCGGGTCAGCGCGAGCGGAGCGATGGCGTTCGCCTTGATGTCGTACTTCGCTCCCTCCACGGCGAGGACGTTGGTGAATCCGACGAGGCCCATCTTGGCCGCGCCGTAGTTGGCCTGACCGAAGTTCCCGAACACACCGGCGGCCGACGACGTCGACACGATGCGCCCGTAGCCCTGCTCGCGCATCAGCTTCCAGGCCGGCTGAGTGACGTTGAAGGCACCCCTGAGGTGGACGTCGATCACCGGGTCGACCAGGTCGGGGCCCATGTTGTGGAACGCCTTGTCGCGCAAGATGCCGGCGTTGTTGATGACGATGTCGACCGTGCCGAACGCGTCGACGGCGGTCTGCACGATCGCCGCGCCGCCTTCGGGGGTGGCGACGGAGTCGGCGTTGGCGACCGCCTCGCCGCCGGCCGCCGTGATCTCGTCGACGACGAGCTGGGCCGCGCCCTTGTCGCTCCCCGAGCCGTCGACGGCCCCACCCAGGTCGTTCACCACGATGAGCGCACCGCGCCTGGCCATCATCAGCGCGTGTTCCCGCCCGAGGCCACCGCCGGCGCCCGTGATGATCGCAACCTTGCCGTCGAATCCGAGATCAGTCATGGGTCCGACGCTACCCACGCGCACCCGGCGGCCGAAAAAGACGCGGGGGAGCAGCAGTCGGTCAATCGGCGACGTTGGGAATGCGCAGTTCTTCGCCCTGGGCCAGCACCACACGTCCCCGCTCGGGATGCCTCACGGCGGTGCCTCCGCCCGCGAGTTCGGTGACGGAGCAGCCGTCGCGGTCGAGGACGACCCGCAGGAAGGAGTGGCGCCGGCGCAGGTGGAACGTGACCCCGTCCCAGACCTTCGGCAGGCGGGGCGCGAACTCGATGTGGTCACCCCGCTCGCTCATCCCGGCGAATCCGTGGACGATCGCGGCCCAGACACCGCCGCACGACGCGATGTGGACGCCGTCGGCGGTGTTCCCGTGGCTGTCGTCGAAGTCGAGGTACAGCGCCCGGTGGAAGTAGTCGAGGGCCGTGTCGTGGTGGCCGACGTCGGTCGCCACGATCGACTGGACACACGCCGAGAGCGAGGAGTCAGCCGTGGTGATCGGGTCGTAGTACTCGAAGTTGCGGCGGCGCTGCTCGATGTCGAACTGGTGCTTGCGCAGGAACATCGCAAGGACCACGTCGGCCTGCTTGAGCACCTGGTGCCGGTAGATGACCAGCGGGTGGTAGTTGAGCAACAGCGGGTAATGGGTTTCCGGGGTGCCCTCCCAGTCCCAGCGCTCGAGGTCGAGGAAGGCGACGTCCTGGGGGTTGATCCCGAGTTCGTCGTCGAACGGGATGTACATCGCGTCGGCGGCGGCGTCCCAGGCGTCGAGTTCACCCGGGTCGAGATCGGTCCGGCGCCGCAACGCATCGAAGTGGTCGGGACTCCACTCGGCCAGCAGCCGGACCGTGCGGGCGGCGTAGCGCAGATTGAACCGCGCCATCATGTTCGTGTACGTGTTGTCGTTGACGACCGTCGTGTACTCGTCGGGGCCGGTGACGCGGTGGATGTGGAACGTCCTCGACCCGTTGTTCGAGTAGAAGCCGAGGTCAGCCCAGAGGCGCGCCGTCTCGACGAGGATCTCGGCGCCCTCGACGGCCATGAAATCGAGGTCACCCGACGCCTCGAGGTAGCGATGGAGCGCGAACGCAACCGCCGCGTTGATGTGGTACTGGGCAGTGCCTGCGGCGTAGTACGCCGACGCCTCCTCGCCGTTGATCGTCCGCCATGGGAAGAGAGCGCCGTCCTGGCTCATCTCGCGGGCCCGGTCCCGCGCCGCGTCGAGCATCGCCCATCGGAAGCGGATCATCTTCCGTGCCGACTCCGGGTCGGTGTAGGCGAGGAACGGGACGACATAGACCTCGCTGTCCCAGAAGTAGTGGCCGTCGTATCCCCCGGCAGTGACCCCCTTGGCCGCGACGCCCTGTTGCTGATTGCGGGCGGTCGCCTGCGCCAGCTGGAACAGGTTCCAGCGGAGCGCCTGCTGGGCCCGGTCGTCACCGCGTAGCTCGATGTCGGAGCGGCCCCAGTACTCGTCGAGCCACTCGGCCTGCTCGGCGAAGAGCTGCTCGACGCCGTCGTCCTCCGCGCGTTCGAGCGTGCGGCTGCAACGGTCGGCCAATTCCTCCGACGGCACGCCGGTAGAGGTGTGATATGCCACGAGCTTGTTGATGCGGATGGGCTCGTTCGGCGTGGCGCGAACGGTGAAGACCGTCTTCGCGAGGTCTTCGTCGAGGCTGGTGGTCACGGTGTGGGGGCAGCCCGTCGAGATCGAGTGGCGGGTGCCTGCCGCCATGGTCATGCGGCTGTGCACGCACCGATACCCGAGCAGGACCTCGTTGTCGGACTCGCGTTGGAACCGCGGGTCGAGGACCCGCTCGGTGAACTTGCGCGCCTGGCGCGGGTCCATCCCCTCACCGAGTGCAGCGGACTTCACGTGGTACTCGTCGAAGCCGTCCTGGCGGTTCAGGAGCTGGGAGGACACCACCACCGGCGCGGGAGCATCGAGGAGGGTGATCTCCATGCTGAGCACGGCCAGGTGGCGATGGGCGAGGCTGACCATGCGGCGTGATGTGACCTGGACCCGCTTGCCGCCAGGCGTGCGCCACACGAGGCTGCGGGTGAGCACACCCTTCCGGAAGTCGACCGTGCGCTCGTAGAAGTCGAGGTCGGCATTGGAGAGGAGCAGCGGCTCGTCATCGACGTAGAGCTTCATCAGCTTCGCGTCGGGAACGTTGACGATCGTCTGACCCGTCTTGGCGAATCCATAGGCGTCCTCGGCGTGCTGGATGTGCCACGTCTCGTGGAAGCCGTTGACGTAGGTGCCGTGGGTGTGCGCGACGCGGCCCTCGTCGGGGTTGGCGCGCATGCCCAGATAGCCGTTGCCGACGGCGAACAGCGTCTCGGTGTGGCCGAGGTCGTCGTCGCGGTACTCGACCTCGCGCAACGCCCACGGGTCGACGGGGAACCTGTGGGTCGGCAGGCCGAGAGGCGGAGGTGTGCGGCGGTTCACGTCGATGCCCGCGACAGCAGAGCGCCGTCGTGGTCGCCCCAGTCGAGATCGGCAGCTGTCACCGCCGCGATGCTATGGCGATCCGGGCCGGGAAATGGTCATTCGGCCGAAACCACCGGCGACTCCCTCTGTGCCGCGGCCTCGGCTCGGCGCTCAGATCTCGGCTCGCTCGATCGCCTCGGCCTTGAGGCGCTTGTAGTCGAGCTTGCCGTTCGGCGCCCGGCCGATCGCCGAGAGGTCGAAGATCGCCTTGGGGGCCTTGTACCCGGCCAGATGTTCCTTCACGTGGGTCAGCAGCGCGGCGCGGTCGAGATCGTGGCCCGCGTGCAACTCGACGAGGGCAGTGATGGCCTCGCCCCACTTCTCGTCGGGCACGCCGACGACGGCGGCGTCGGCCACACTCGGGTGCCGCTTGAGGCACTCCTCGACTTCCTCGGGGTAGACCTTCTCGCCGCCGGTGTTGATGCACTGGCTGCCGCGTCCGAGCAGGGTGACCGATCCGTCTTCTTCGACCGTGGCGTAGTCACCGGGGATGGAATAGCGGGCACCGTCGATCACGACGAAGGTCTGGGCGGACTTCGCCTCGTCCTTGTAGTAGCCGATCGGGGTGTGGCCCCTGAGTGCCACCCGGCCGAGGTCGCCCGAACCGGGGACGACGTCGCGTCCCTCGTCGGTGATGACCCTGGTGGTCGGGCCGAGAGTGAACTTGGCGGTCTCGTCGCCCGAGCCGGCGGTCGTGGTGTTCGAGGCCATGCCGATCGCCTCGCTGGAGCCGAGCGAGTCGACCATGATCAACTTCGGGTTGTGGCGGAGCAGGCCGTCCTTGGTGTCCTTCGACCACATCACGCCCGACGAGACGATCACCCGGAGCGTGCTGATGTCCCATCGGTCGGGCTCGGCGTCGAGGGCCCGCAGGATCGGCTTGGCGAATGCATCGCCGACGATCGACGTGGAGTTGATCTGTTCGGCTTCGACGAAGTCGAGGAACTCGGCGGCATCGAAGCTGCGGCCGGCCATCGTGTTGATGCTGCCGCCGATCATGAGGTTGCTGATCGCGTTGAGGAGCCCGGTGCCGTGCATGAGCGGTGCTCCGGGGAGGTTGCGCGGACCCGGTCCGATCAGACGCTCGCCGACTGCGCCGAGGTCCGCGTCAGGTGGGATCCGCTTGCGGTTCGCCGCATCGAGAGCACCGAAGAGGTCGTCCTGGCGCCACATCACACCCTTCGGCATGCCGGTGGTGCCGCCGGTGTAGAGCAGGAGGAGGTGGTCGCCCGACCGGCCCCATGGGCCCGAGACGTCGGTCTCGGTTCCCTGCGCGGCGGCGTCCTCGTAGGGGATCGCCCACTCCGGGCACGGTCCCGATCCGTCATCGACCCAGAACCATGTGCGCACCTTGGGGACGCGTGGGCGGACCTCCTCGCACCGCTCGGCGAACGTGCCGTGGAAGATCACCGCGACGGCATCGCCGTTGTCCCACAGGTACTCCAGCTCCTCTGCGGTGTAGCGGTAGTTGGTGTTCATCACGGCCAGCCCGGCCTTGAATGCCCCGAAGATCGACTCCAGGTACTCGGGGCTGTTGTACAGGTACTGGGCGACCTTGTCCTGTTCCCGGACTCCCGCGTCGAGGAACGCGGTGGCGAGGCCGTTGGCCCGCCGGTTGAACGTGGCCCAGTCGAACTCACGGTCGTGCTGCTTCTGTGCCCGTGCGTCGGGGATCCGCCGGGCGACGACCTCCCAGACGTCGGCGAGGTTGCGGCCGTTCGATGTCTGCGTCACGCGCTGGACGGTAGCGAGTTGTGGGCTGGTGTCGCGACCCCGAACGTCTGCCCCGTTCGGTCAGCGGGACTCACCGGCGGCCGTGTTGCGGCTCCTCGCATCGAGGTGAGGTCGGTCCTCGTCGCCGCGCCGTGCCGGCTCGTCGGTCACCGCCGAATCGTTCGGGCGCTACCTCCTCCATGATCCGCTCCATCACCTCTGGGACGTCTCTCCGGGCTGAGAGGCGGCGCGGAGAGGGCACGGCCTGGGGGTGCGCGATTCGGCCGGGGTCTTCGTCATCCCCGGTCAGAGGACTGCCCAGCACGCCGGTCCGTCGATCCCGTTTCCCTCTCCGCTGAGTCCCTGAGTCGGTCTCCCGCGGCCACTGCGAAGTAGGTTCCGCGGACATGCCTGCCTCGCTCGTCGAGTCCGCCCGTTCCGTCTCCGCGGCGATCCGGGCCCGCGCGGACGAGGCCGAGGAGATCCGCCGACTGCCCGCAGCCTCCGTCGAGGTGCTGACCGCGGCGGGGCTGATGAGGATGTGTGTTCCCGACGCCTACGGCGGGCCCGAGGCCGACCCGATGACGATCGTCCGTTCGATCAGCGAGGTGGCCCGGGCCGACGGGAGCGCGGGGTGGTGCGTGATGATCGCATCCACCACGTCGTCGATGGCCGCCTTCCTGCCCCCGGACGTGGCGCGGACGATCTACGGGCCCGCCGATTCGGTCACCGGCGGAGTCGCCGCGCCGAACGGGGTCGGTGAGGCCGCCGAGTCCGACGGCTCTGCCGGATGGACCGTCACCGGCCGCTGGCCGTGGGGGAGCGGCACCCAGCACTCGCAGTGGATCCTCGCGGGTGTGCGCTGCGACGGCGAGTGGCGGTTCGGCTTCGTGCCAGGCAACGATGTCGAGTTCCACGACACGTGGCACACGGGCGGAATGAGGGGATCGGGCTCACTCGACTACTCGGTCGAGAACCTCTTCGTTCCGGAGGACCACATGCTGACCGTGGGGAAGATGAGGCCACAGGTCGACACGCCGTTGGCGCGGTTCCCCAACTTCACGCTCCTGGCCACGGGTGTCGCGGCGGTGGGCCTCGGAATCGCCCGGCGGGCCCTCGACGAGGTGATCGACATCGCCCAGGGGAAACGCCCCCAGTTCTCGTCCAGGACGCTCGCCAAGAGCGGCTACACCCAGGTCGAGGTGGCGAAGGCCGAATCGGCGTGGCGGGCGGCGCAGGCCTTCCTGCTCGACGAACTCGCCTCGGCCTGGGAGCTCGCACGGCGGGGCGACCCGGTCCCGGTCGAGCACCGGGTCGGGATCCGGCTGGCTGCGGCGCACGCGGCTTCGGTGGGCGCGGATGTGGCCGACACGGCGTACACGTTGGCGGGCGGGACCGCCGTCTACGAGACGTGCGTGCTCGGCCGACTGCTCCGCGATGCCCACGTCGTCACACAGCACATCCAGACCGCGCCCAAGTTGAACGAACCGCTCGGCAAGGCGCTGCTCGGCGTGGACGTCGACGACTCGATGTTCTGACATGACGACCGTGGTGTCCGAACCCCGTCGCAGCGTTGGAGAAGCTGCAACGGGTGTCTGACACCGGTGCGGGGGATGGTGGTCTGACTACGGTCGCCGGGATGGAACTCGAGACGATCAGCGTCGAACGCGACGGGCACGTGCTCGTCGCCACCATCGACAACCCGCGGTCGCCGATGAACGCCGTCGACGCTGCCCTGCACCACGATCTGGCGGAGTTGTTCGGGGCGCTGAAGAAAGAGGGCGAGGCTCGGGTCGTCGTCCTCACCGGATCGGGCCGGGCGTTCTCGGCGGGCGGCGACATGGACTGGTTTCCCCAGTTGCGCGATCCGGCCCGCATGCACGCCCTGCGCCGGGAGGCGAAGCAGATCATCTGGGATCAGCTCGACGTGGAGATCCCGATCGTGTGCGCCCTGAACGGTCCGGCGGCCGGCCTCGGTGCGTCCGTCGCATTGCTGTGTGACGTCATCGTGATGGCGGACAGTGCGGTGATCATCGATCCCCACGTCCAGGTCGGTCTGGTCGCGGGCGACGGGGGAGCAGCCGTGTGGCCTCTGCTCCTCGGTCCCCTCGCCGCCAAGCGCCACCTCATGCTCGGCCTGCCGCTCACCGCCGACGAGGCCGTACGGCTCGGAGTGGCCGCCGAGGTCTGCGCCGTCGACGACGTCCCGGGCGTCGCTCGCACATGGGCCGACCGACTGGCCGCCCAGGCGCCACTGGCGCTGCAGGGAACGAAGGTGGCCGTGAACGCCCAGCTCAAGCAGGCCCTGCTCACCAGTTTCGACGTCTCGACGGCGCTCGAGATGCCCTGCTTCCTCAGCGCGGATCACGCCGAGGCCGTCGACGCCTTCGTCGAGAAGCGCCGTCCCACCTTCCACGGGCGGTAGCGCCCACCACGCACCAGAGGACCACACATGACCGACCAGATCACACCGATCGACGCACTCATGACGACGCGGGCGATCCGCCGGTTCACCGACGAGCCAGTCACCGACGAGGAGATCGAGACCTGCCTGCGAGCCGCCCAACAGGCTCCCAGCGGCGGCAATGTGCAACCACAGCAGTACGTGGTGGTGACCGATCCCGAGTTGAAGCGGAAGGTGGGCGACCTGTACC
>CBFCWZ010000053.1:0-15259 GCA_965601935.1 uncultured Ilumatobacteraceae bacterium | reverse complement strand
CGGAATCGTGTCGATCTGGGCTCATGTGCCATCCGTCCTGCGCCGTCAGGTGCACGCCGCGGCGGTCAAGGCGCTCCGCCCGGGTGGCGTGCTGGTGGAAGAGGCGTACTCCCCCGCCCACCTCGACCTTCCTGGCAGAGGTGGCCCCCCGCTCGCCGACATGCTGGTGGCGGTCGACGACGCGCGCCGGGAGCTGGACGGACTCGACCTCCAACTCCTCCAGGAGGTCCGGCGCGACGTGTCCGAGGGCCGCGAGCACGAAGGGCCGAGCTCAACCGTTCAGATCCTCGCCACGCGCCGGGCTTGACCTCATCGTCCGTTGCGCCGAGCCAGACGAGTTGGACCGTGCTTCGACATACCAGCGGCGAGAACCTCGACCGGGTCACGGGCGCGAAGGGACCGCGAGATCCCGAAGTGGACGGCCTCGGCGGTCAAGATGGGCAAGAAGCCCGCACCGCTCGACGTGGCCACGGTGGAAGAACGCGACGGCCGGATCTACTCCGCGCTCGACGCCTGATCAGACCGGCGAGGAGCAGGCCTGGAGTGGAGCTAAGGGGAATTGAACCCCTGACCTCATCATTGCGAACGATGCGCTCTACCAACTGAGCTATAGCCCCAAAGGGAGTGCGCAGTGTACGGCCGGAGGGGCCGGACTGACTACTCCCCCACCGCTTCGCCCGAGTCGGACCTCGGGCCCGATCACACTGGAAGGGTCGTCGCACTGACCGACGGAGCCGACGCCCCGCCGAGCACACCGGCGGGCACTGGCTCGACGCGCAGGGGGTGCTTCGTCCTGGCGCGGCGGGCAAAGGCCCGGACACCACGTCGTGAACGCGCCCGAACGGAGGAACGTGTCGCTCAGTGCTGGTCGAGCCAGCCGCCGTCCCACTCGGACGAGTTGCGCTGGCGAGCCTGTGCGAGCAGGAGGACGTATCCGCACAGCGCCAGGAAGGCCAGGACGAACACATAGAGCATCACCGTCGACGCCGTCGTGGCGGCGAGGAAGAGGGTGCAGGCGGTGGTGATGACGAGCACGAACAGCACGTTGCTGCGACGGCGGCGCACGTCGGTCTGCGGGTCGACGGGGTGCTTCGGTGCCATGTGGGTCTGGCGATGGTGTGCGTGGTGCGGACGCTCGTGGCCGCCGGACGCGTCACCGTGGGTGCGGAAGCGACGCTCCGAATCGGTGACCATGCTCGAACGTGCCTGGCGGGGAGTCTGACGTTGCGAGGGGGGCGCGGTGTGGAGATGCGACTGGCGGTGGTGGGTGCGGGTCGGCCGACCGCCCGCAGCGGGCCGGGCCAGGGGCGACGGGGCCAGCGGACGGCCCATCGCCCGTGCGGCGCCACGGGACGGGGTGGCCGTGTTCTGGAGTTTGCTCAGCTGACGGCGGAAGTCGGTGACCGACGAGTTCGGACGGTTGTCGACGCGCGAACGAAGCATCGGGGGAATGAGTACCGCCGCCCAAGCCGCCGCTACTACCAGAAGAACCAGTTGAGTCATGAGAGATCAGAGTGTTGTGCTGTCCTCACGCCGCCGACTCGGACTCTCCGAAGTCGAACGATGCGCGAGTGGTTCCGCCGAACCAACGTTGTGTGACGATTCTACGACAATTGTGACAGAAGAGGCAATGATCGACGTGTCGCGCGTCACGTGAGGCTCCGCCGCCGGCCATGTGCGTACACCGTACTCACGTCGTGGAACCGTCCAGCGGATCCTCTCGGCGGTAGTGACCCGACCGGCCGCCGGTCTTCTCCCACAGTGCCAACTCGGTGATGGTCATCCCCCGGTCGGCGGATTTGCACATGTCGTACACGGTCAGCGCAGCAGTGCTGCAGGCATGGAGCGCCTCCATCTCGACGCCGGTGCGGTCGACCGTGTCGACGTGGGCCTCGATCGCCACGAAGTCGTCGCCGATCTCGAAGTTGACCGACACCGCACCCACCAGGAGAGGGTGGCAGAGCGGGATCATGTCGGAGGTGCGCTTGGCTGCCTGGATGCCCGCCACCCGGGCCACCGACAGAACATCACCCTTCTTGATCTCCCGGTTGGCGATCGCAGTGGTGGTCTCGGGGCTCATCTTCACGAGGCAGCGTGCCACGGCGCGCCGGTGGGTCGGGTCCTTGGGGGTGACGTCGACCATGCGGGCCCGACCCAGCGGGTCGAGGTGGGTGAAGGAGAGATCGCTCATGTGCCGATCCACGCTACTCGGATCGGCGGCCGGGGATCAGCCGCCGATCTGGCTCATCGACTTGGACGGCCGCACGAAGTTGACCTTGTTGATGCGGTGCCCGGCCCACTTCGTGCCCACCGCTGCTTCGATCCGTCGAGCGATCTGGTCGTCGCTCTCGCCCGCCCGCATCGCCGCCATCAGGTCGAACTCCCGGGTGGCGAACAGGCACGTGCGGAATTGGCCCTCCGCGGTGAGTCGGACCCTGTCACAGTCACCACAGAACGGCTTCGTGACCGTCGGGATCACGCCCACCACTCCGGCGCCGTCGACGTAGCGGAAGCGATCGGCGGGCGCGGCCCCCCGGGCCGGCAACTGCTCGACGGGGAAGACGTCGTTGATCCGTTCGACGATCTCGTCCTGGCCGACGACCTTGTCGTTGCCCCACTGGCCGTCGGCGTCGAGAGGCATGAACTCGATGAACCGCACTTCGACATGGTGGTCTCGTCCGTAGCGGGCGAGGTCGACGATCTCGTCGTCGTTGACACCGCGCTCCACCACCGCGTTGACCTTCACCGGCTCGAAGCCGGCCTCCTTGGCGGCCTCGACGCCGTCGAGCACGCGCTCGAGTTCGTCGCGCCGGGTCATCTCGCGGAACTTCGCGCGGTCGAGCGTGTCGAGGCTGATGTTGACCCGCTTCAGCCCGGCGACGCGCAGCGAGTGGGCCATGAGGCGCAGGGTGGCCCCGTTGGTGGTCATCGCCACATCGATCGGCCCGTCGGGGCCCTTGATCGCCGCCAGCTTCGACACGAGGACGGGGAGGTGCGCCCGTACGGTGGGCTCACCACCGGTGAGGCGGATCCCCTCGACCCCGTAGTGCTCGACGAAGACGCGGGCGAGACGCTCGATCTCCTCGAACGTCAGCACCTCCGAGCGGGGCAACCACTTCATCCCCTCCTCGGGCATGCAATAGGTACAGCGGAAGTTGCACCGGTCGGTGACCGAGATGCGCAGATCCTTGATGATCCGTCCGAACGGGTCGACCAGATCGTCGTGGGTAGGGGCCCCGGCCATGGGTGAAGCCTATTGACTGCTCAACGATCGCCACGCAGCAGCAGCACGGCGACCTCTCCCCCAGGGGGGACACCGTCCCCGTCAGGGACCACCGCCAGTGCATCGGCGAGGGCCGTTGCGGCCAGCTGATGGCTGCCCTGCGCTGCCACCTGACGCACGTGGAGGCGGCCGTCGGCGGCGAAGTCGGCGGTCACCCGCATCAGGTGGATCTTGCCGTCGGAGCGGCGGGACAGGCCGTCGTCGGCGATGGCCACCACACTCGGACGGGCCAGTTCTCCGTGCCCCATCATCCTGCGCAGGGCGGGCCGTGCCAGCAGCTCGTAGCTCACCATCGAACTGACCGGGTTCCCCGGAAGCCCGAAGATCGGGACACCGTTCAACTTCCCGAAGGCGAATGGCTTGGCCGGCTTGATGGCGATCTGCATCCAGGTCATGTCGGCGATGCGGCCGAGTACGGCCTTGACCACGTCGTAGTCGCCCATCGACACACCGCCGCTCGACACGATGGCGTCACAGGTCTGCGCCGCCTCGACGAGGACACGTTCGAGTTCGGCCTCGTCGTCGGGAACCACCCCCAGGTCGACGACCTCGCAACCGGTCTCGGCGAGCATGGCGGCGAGCATCGTCTTGTTGCTCTCACGGATCTGGCCGGGCTCGAGCGGCGACCCGTCGTCGATCAACTCGTCGCCGGTGGACAGCACGGCGACCCTCGCCCTGGGGTACGCCGCGACCCTCTGGGCGTTGATGCTGGCGAGCACGCCCGCCACCGGCGGGTGCACCACCACACCTGCCGGGAAGACCTCGTCACCCACGCGCACGTCGTCTCCGGCGCCACGGATCGCAGCACCGACCTCGACCGGACGCAAGAGCCGGACCCGTTCGCCCTCGAGCCGCTCGGAGTCCTCCACCATCACGACGGCGTCGGCTCCCTCGGGCATCGGGGCACCCGTCATGATCCGGATCGTCTGGCCCGGGCCGACGACGCCCTCGGGTGGGTCACCTGCGGCGATCTCGCCGACCACGTCGAGCTCGACCGGCACGTCGGCAACGTCGACCGCCCGCACCGCGTAACCGTCCACCGCGGTGTTGGGGAACGGCGGCACCTCCTCGGTGGAGACGACGGGTTCGGCCAGCACCAGCCCCTCGGCCTCTTGACGGTCCATCTCGACCGGCTCGGAGACGGGACACGCCCCCAACACGAATGCCTGCGCCTCGTCCAACGGCCTCATCGGGCGCACCGTAGCCTGGCCCCGTGACGACCCCCCACACCGCGTTCCCGGCCGACGGCTTCACCGCTCGATGGCGGCACTGGGAGCACGACACCGATGACACGGTGACCCTCCGATGGGAGAACGAGGGGTGGACGGCGCTGGGCGAGGTCGGCCACGAACGGATCACCTACGTCATCCGGCTCTCACCGACCTGGCACGTCCGGCAGTTCCTCCTCTTCCGGGATCTGCAGGACCCCGACCTGTGGCTCGGGACCGACGGCTCCGGCCGCTGGGGCGAGATGAACGGCGCCCACCGCACCGAACTCGACGGTTGCCACGAGCTTCATCTGCCGTGCACCCCCTTCACCGACACGATCCCGATCCGCCGCCTCCAACTCGACCCGGGCGACAGTGCCGAACTCGCTGCTGCGACCGTCGACGTGGAGACTCTGGGCGTCGTGCCGAGGCGCCGTCGCTACGAGCACATCGGCACGCGGCGCTGGCGCGTGACGACGGAACCGGGCGGGCCCGACGAACGGTCGGTCGAGATCGACGTGGACCAGTACGGCCTGCCCCACGACGTACCCGAACTGGCCCGCCGCGCCTGATCAGAGTTTCAGGTCACCGAGGTAGCGGCGCAGGCCGGGGGCGATCTCGGGGTTCTCCAAGCCGAGCGACACGGCTGCCGTCAGGAAGCCGAGCGGGTTACCGGTGTCGTACCGGCTCACCTCGGACACGACGGCATGGAACGGGGAGCTGGACGCCTGGGCACGCAGTGCGTCGGTGAGCTGGAGCTCGCCCCCGGCGCCGGGCTCCAGGTTCGCGATCTCGCTCCACGCGTCAGCCGTCAGCACGTAGCGTCCGGTGAGAATGAAGTTGCTCGGCGCCTCCTCGACGGGGGGCTTCTCCACCAGGTCCTTCACCGGGATGACACCGTCGGCCGACATCGGGCCGGAGGGGGCGATGACCCCATAGGAGGAGACGTCCTCGCGGGGCACGTTGAGGACGGCGACCACGCTGCCCTCGGTGGCGGCACAGACGCCGTTCATCTGGGCGAGCAGGGCCGACGAGCCCATCAGCTCGTCGGGCAGGAGCACGGCGAACGGCTCGTCGCCCACTGCCTCGGCGGCGCACCCGACGGCGTGACCGAGGCCCTTCGGCTGGTCCTGGAACACGATCGAGACGCGCCAGTCGCGGCCGATCGCCTTCAACCGCTCGGCGAGCGCGGTCTTCCCGCCCGCCTCGAGCTTGGCGATGAGGTCGGGCTTGGGATCGAAGTAGTCCTGGATGGCCGGCTTCGACTCGCTGGTGACGATGACGATGTGGTCGATACCGGCACCGAGTGCCTCGTCGATCACGATCTGGAGAGCCGGTTGGTCGCCGATCGGGAAGAGCTCCTTCGGAACGGCCTTGGTGGCCGGAAGGAAACGGGTTCCCAATCCGGCCGCGGGGATCACTGCACTGCGGACCTGCACGATCCGGACGATATCTTTTCTCTCGCGATGCCCACCTACGTCTACAAGTTCATCGGGACCGGCGAGACGGTCGAGGTCCGGCAATCCTTCCACGAGGAGAGCCTCCGCGAGCTCGAGCACCCCGAGTCCGGCGAGCTGCTGCCCGTCAAGAAGGTCTTCCAGCCTGTCGGCATCACCTTCAAGGGCACCGGGTTCTTCAAGACCGACAACCGCGGGTCGTCGGCATCCACTGCACCGGGGAGCACGTCCGGCAGCTCCAGCTCCTCCGACTCGTCCAGCGACACGTCGTCGGGCTCCACATCCAGCTCGACATCCGGCTCGTCGTCGACGAGTTCGGGTTCCTCCGGTTCGGGTTCCTCCAGCACCAGTTCTGACTGATGCTGATCCCACTCGACGACTCGGCCGGCGAACTCGGCGCCGAGATCGGGGTCTTCGGGGGGTCCGGCTTCTACGACTTCCTCGACGACGCCGTCGACGTCACCCCCCACACGCCCTACGGACCGCCGGCCTCGCCGGTCCGGGTCGGCACCCTCGCCGGCCGACGTGTCGCCTTCGTCGCCCGCCACGGAGGCGGCCACGAGTACGCCGCCCACCGAGTACCGTTCCAGGCCAACGTCTGGGCGATGGCGGCGATGGGGGTCCGTTCGATCGTGGCTCCCTGCTCGGTGGGCTCACTGCAGCCCGACCTGCACCCGGGTGACTTCGTCGTGATCGACCAGCTCGTCGACCGCACGAAGGCCCGGCCCGACACCTTCCACGATGTCGGGTCCGACGACGGCATGCCCGGCTCCGACGGGCCGGTCCACCACGAAGCCTTCGCCGAGCCCTACGACGCCGAGATCCGTTCCCTCCTGGTCGCCGCCGGGGCCGAGATGCCCGATGTCACCGTCCACGACGGCGGGACGATGGTCGTCATCCAGGGCCCCCGGTTCTCCACCCGGGCCGAGAGCCTGTGGTTCCGGCAGATGGGCTGGCATGTCGTCAACATGACCGGCTATCCCGAAGCCGTGCTCGCCGCCGAGGCCAACATCCGGTACGCAGGTGTCGCCCTCGTCACCGACTACGACGCGGGTGTCGACGGCCATGAACCGGTCACCCTCGAAGCCGTCATGGTCATGATGAAGGCGAACATCGGCAACGTCCGTCGCCTCATCGAAACCGCCCTCCCCACGCTCCCCTGACCGCGCTCGCGGACGAACCCGGCAGGGTGCCGCAACAACAGTTCGTGACGTTCACCCGGCCGGTAGGTTGAACCGGCCGGCTTCCTCCGAGTTCCGCTTCGAACGAGGAGATCCGCAATGAGCGTTGCCACCCGGGTGCGCTTCACCCTGGCCCGACGACCCTGGATCCGCTGGATGGCCGTCGTCGCCCTCGCCCTGACCGTTGCCCAGATCGTCCGCAACACCGATGCCGACCTGGCCCGCGCCCGAGAACAGTGGGAGGAGACCCGGACCGTTCTGGTCGCCTCGCAGCCCCACGAGCCGGGCGAGGAGTTCGTGGTGGAGGTACGGGAGTACCCCGTCGTGGCCGTTCCACCCGGATCGATCCACGAGATCCCGCCCGGCTCGATCACCCGGCGACATCTCGGAGCCGGCCAGGTCGTGGTGGACGAACACCTGACCGGAGGTTCCGGGCCCACCGCCCTGGCCGAGTCCGGTCAGGTCGTCGTGGCGGTGACCCATGCCGGCTCGGCACCTCCGCCGATCGGTACCCGCGTCCAGATCGTCGGTGAGGGGATCCTTCTCTCCACCGGGGCCACTGTGGTCGGCGTCGACGGCGCCGTCTCCTGGGTCGCCGTGTCCGAGCTCGACGCCCCGGTCGTGGCCGACGGCGCACGCCGCAATCTGGTCAGCCTCGTGCTGGTGCCGTGATCAGCGCCAGCCGGCCGCGAGCACGACGAGAACGAACACACCGAGGGCGACGCGGTAGATCACGAACGGCATCAGGCTGCGTGTGCGGACCCACTTGATCGTGCCCCACACCGCGACCCATCCGGCGATCGCCGAGGTCACGATCCCCACCAGCATCGGAACGCGCAGATCGGGGTCGAGCCCGTCCTGGGCCAGCCCCACCCCCTTGAGCACCACCGCACCGGCGATCACGGGGATCGACATCAGGAAGCTGATCCGGACCGCGGCGTCACGGTTGAAGCGGAGGAACCGCGCCGCTGTCATGGTGATGCCCGACCGCGACGTGCCCGGGTTGAGAGCGAGCGCCTGGGCGGCGCCGACGATGAGCGCCTCCCTGCCCTGGAAGTCCTCGATCGGCCGGTGCCCGACCATCCGATCGGCCACCGCGAGGAGCAGCCCGAAGAAGATCAGTGAGAGGGCGATGATGAACGGGGTCCCGAGGTTCTCGTCGATGACGTCCTCGAACAGCGCCCCGACCGCGGCGGCAGGAATCGTGGCGAGCACGAGGAACCAGGCCAGCTTCCCCTCGGTGCTCGCGGGCTCGTCACGTCGGAACACGACCTTCGCACCCTCGCGGACGTACACGACGAGATCGCGCCAGAAGTAGCCGACCACCGCCACCAGCGTCCCGAGGTGCAGCGCCACGTCGAAGGTCTTCTTCACCGAGGCGTCGTCGAAGTCGTTCCACTCGAAGAGCCATGGCACCAGCAACAGGTGACCACTGGACGAGATGGGCAAGAACTCGGAGAACCCCTGGACGATGCCGAGGACGATGGCGTGGAGAATGGGCATGTGTCGGTCAGCCGGAGGTGGAGGGGACGATTCGAGGGGCCCACGGACGCGGACGGTCCCAATGGTGCCCCACGACGCGGCCCTGGCGCAGGGATCGCAGGAACGACGGCGCGTCGGTGAAGTCGTCCATCTCCACGTAGGCGGCGCCGAGGGCATCGGGGACGTGGGCATCACTCCCCGCCCCGGCCGCCAGACCGAACTCCTCGGCGAACTCGGCTGCCTTCTGGTTGAGGCTGGCGAGCGAGGTCTTCGAGTTGAGGACCTCGACCGCATCGATCAGCCCGAGTTCGGCGAGTTCGCGCAGCGCGCCGTCGGCAAGATTGCGGCGCATCGGATCGAACGGGTGAGGGACGTACACGAGCCCGCCCTGGTCGCGGACCGCCCGGGCCGCGACGACATGCCCCGTCCCCGCCGGAATCCGTTCGGTGAGGAAGAGACCGATGATCTCACCCTTCGGGGTGCGCAGCTCCTCACCCACCACGACCCGGCACGGCACCACGTCACGCAGCTCGAGCGCACCGGCCAGGGAGTTGTGGTCGGTGATACACAGCACGTCGAGCCCCGATGCCTCGACCGCCTCCACCAGCTCGTCGGGCGTGGTGGTGGAGTCGCCGCTCCACATGGTGTGGCTGTGGAGGTCGACACGCACCGAACCCTGCCGTTGCTCGTCGGCGAGGTGAGGATGGCGCTCGATCGCCGAGGGGTGCGGCACGGGCCTCAGTTTCCCGACATGGTGACGTCGCGGATGACGAGGCTCATACCTGCGGCACGCATGGGCAGCCATTCGATGTCGGCACCCACCTCGACGATGTCGAGCAGCATCCGCTGCAGCGTCGAGGCGATGGTGAACTCGCGCACCGGGGCGCCGATCTGGCCGCCCTCGATGAGCAGGCCGGCTGCACCGGTCGAGAAGTCGCCGCTCACCGGATTGACGCCCGAGTGGAGACCCTGCATCGACTGCACGAGGAGCCCGTCGTCGATGTCGGCCACGATCTCGTCCTGCGAACGGGAGCCGGGCGCCAGCGACAGGGCGAGGCAGCCGACACCCGGGGTTCCCGCGAACCCGCCGCGCACCGCGTTGCCCGTGGACACCGCTCCGGCACGACGTGCGGAGTAGCTGTTGTGCACGAAACGCTGGAGCACGCCATCTTCGATGAGGACATTGCGCCGGGCAGCGAGGCCCTCACCGTCGACGTCGGTGGCGGTGTAGGCCTTGGGGTTGGTCGGATCGTCGACGAGCGTCACGATCGGCGCGGCGACCTCCTCACCCAGACGGTCGCGGAACAGAGAGCGCCCCTTCACGACCGATTCCCCGTTGAGTGTCGACGAGACGACGCCCAGGAACTGCGCCGTCACCATCGGGTCGAGCACGATCGTCAGACGCCTCGATTCGGGCTTGGTCGCGCCGAGCAGCCGGGTGGCGCGGTCGGCAGCCTCCGTGGCCGCACGGTCGAGGTCGAACTCCGATGGTGACCGCCCCACCGAGAAACCGAACCCGGTCTGGGTCTCGGCAGCGTCGCCCTCCCCCTCGTCGGCAAGCGTCGAGACGCTGACGTAGCACCCGTTCTCGCGACCGGATTGGCGAACACCGCTGGTGGTCGCCACCGCCGCCTCGGCCCAGGCGTCGGCATAATCGGACTCGTCGACACGCACCCTCGGGTCGGTGCCGGTGGCCAGCTTCTCGAGTTCCTTGGCCAGGTCGATCTTCTCGTCGGTGGGGAACACGGCGAGGTCGTCGTTCCACAACGCCTGAGCGGTGACCGGGACCCCGTCGGGCTCGGCCAGCCCCGCGAACTCGTCGACGGTGCCGAACTGGACGTTGTCGCGGGCCTCGGCCAGCACCTCGGCGACGGCCGCCTCGTCGAGCGTGCCCGCGTAGGCGAAGCCGGTGCGACCGTCGCGGATGACGCGGATCCCCACGCCCTCGCTCTGGGCGGACAGGAAGTGCTCGACATCTCCCTCATAGACCCGGATCTCGGTCTCACCGCCGCGCGCGACGAACGCCTCGATCTGTTCGCCGGCCCCGGCTCGGGCGACGACGCGGTCGGCGATCTCCTGGAGTCGGGACTCGCCGCTCACGCTGCGGTCCCGCCGATGGTGAGGGACTTCACGCGCAGTGTCGGCTGGCCGTCGCCGACGGGAACACCCTGGCCGTCCTTTCCGCAGGTACCGGGGTTCCCCATGGCGAAGTCGTTGCCCAGCATGTCGATGTCGAGCAGCACCTGCGGGCCGTTGCCGATGAGGTTGCCCTCGCGCAACGGCTCGGTGATCTCGCCGTCCTCGATGAGGTACGCCTCGGTCATGCCGAACACGAAGTCGCCGGAGGCCGTGTTGACCTGTCCCCCGCCGAGTTTGGCGATGTAGACCCCGTTCGGAGTGGCCGACACGATGTCGCCGGGGTCGTCGGGACCGTCGAGGACGAATGTGTTCGTCATCCGCACCATCGGCAGGTGCTGGTAGCTCTCGCGGCGACCGTTGCCCGACTGGGGACGGCCGTCCTTGCGCGACCGCAGGAAGTCCCACATGTAGTCGGTGAGGACGCCGTCCTCGATGAGCACATTGCGCTGGGTGCGCTGCCCCTCGTCGTCGATTCCGATCGTGCCCCACTCGCCCGGCATCGTGCCGTCGTCGACCAACGTGACGAGCGGGTTGGCGACGAGCTCACCGACCTTGCCGGCAAAGACACTCGCCCCCTTCTGGATGTGGTCGGCCTCGAGACCGTGGCCGCAGGCCTCGTGGAACAGGACACCACCCGAGCCGTGCTTGATGACCACCGGCATCGAACCCGACGGAGCGGGCCGCGCGGTGAGCTTGGTGATGGCCTGACGGGCTGCGTCGCGGGCGAGGTCCTCCACGTCGACCGTGTCGAAGATCTCGAACCCGACGGTGTGGCCCATCGACTGGTAGCCGGTCTGCATGCCGGTGTCACCGTCGGCGACGGCGCTCACGCGCAGCAAGGTGCGCACGATCTCGTCGCCGGCCAAGACTCCGTCGGTGTTCGCCACGAGGACCCGCTTGCGGCTGTCGCCGTATCCGGCCGAGACCTGCACGATCTCAGGTGCGTACGACCGGGCTGCGTCATCCATCCGGGTGAGCAACTGAACCTTGCGCGCCTTCTCGATGTCGGCCGGGTCGATGACGGCCCCGTTCGGACGATGGGGGTCTGAACCGGTGAGCGCGACGGTCCGCACGCCGCCACCGCCCTGCGACGCCGCGGCTGCCGCCGCGTCGGCGGCGGCCGACAGGCCGCGCTCGCTGAGGTCGGAGGTGTAGGCGAAGCCCGTCGTTTCGCCGTCGATCACCCGGATCCCCGCACCGCGGTCACGGCCGCTCGTGACCTGTTCGACGCGACCATCGTCGAGGCCGGCGGACGTGGAGCGCTTGTCCTCCGCATAGACCTCGGCGAAATCGGCCCCCGAGCGCACCGCACCCGTCAACACCCGTTCCAAAACGTCCTGTTCGATCACCCGGAGCAGGATACGGCCACCGCGGCGCAGGGACGCTCCGCCGTATGGAGTACGCAGTCGATTGCGTTAGCGTGATCGACCGTGAATCTCGAGACCGGAATGCGGGGCGACGCAAAGATGATCGTCACCGACGCCGACACGGCGCGGGCGCTGGGCTCCGGCTCGGTCGACGTGCTCGGCACCCCCCGCCTCATCGCTCTGTGCGAGGAGGCCACGGTGAACGCGGTACGCCAGTCCCTCGGGGAGGGGCAGTCCACCGTGGGCATGCGCGTCCAGTTCGACCATCTCCAGCCGACACCGGTGGGCGCCGAGGTGTTCGCCGAGGCGGTCCTCGAGAAGTTCGAGGGGCGCCGCTTGTTCTTCAACGTGTCGGCCGAGGACTCCGGCGGCCTCATCGCCGCCGGCAAGATCACCCGTGTCGTGATCGACATCGAGCGCTTCATGTCG
This sequence comes from uncultured Ilumatobacteraceae bacterium, assembly GCA_965601935.1. Taxonomy (GTDB): domain Bacteria; phylum Actinomycetota; class Acidimicrobiia; order Acidimicrobiales; family Ilumatobacteraceae; genus CBFCWZ01. The sequence continues at coordinate 2,713 of CBFCWZ010000053.1, read as the reverse complement.
AAGTGCTGCACCGCCTGACACCATTTTCGTCATCGCGTCACCCGCGCACCCGCGAGACTCGTCTGTAGGGGAAACAACTGCCGCTCTCGGGCGGCGCGAGTCAACTGGGGAGGCCCGCCGATGGACTGGTGGATACTCGAACTCGTCACGGTCGCCGCACTGGTGGCCGTGCTCGGAATACTCGGACCGCTGATCAAGCGGTTCGGCAAGTCGTACGCCGCCGACGTGTTCCGCGCCAACCCGCGCACCGGCAAGAGCTATCTCGTGCTGATGGACTTCGCCTACTACCTGATCTTCGGCGCGTACATCCTCTTCACCGTCAAGTGGGAGCCCGACACCGGCTGGGAGGACACGGTGAACGCCGAACAACTGCAGGCCTCCGCGGTCCGCATCGGCGGGATGCTCCTGCTGATGGGCTTGCTGCACGGTCTGAACGTGCTGTCGCTGCCCCTCATCGGTCGGGTGTTCACCTTGAACCGCCAGATCGACGACGACCTCCTCGAGTCGCAGAACGTCTGAGCCGTGTCGATGGAGGGAGCGCTTCCGACCGCGGATGCGGTCGGCACCTCCTCCATCGACGCGGATGCGCTGGTGGCCCGGATGTTCGACCAGCAGGGGCGCTCCCTCGTCCGCCTGGCGCGGGTTTTCTGTGACGACAGGAACGCCGCAGAAGATCTCGTGCAGGAGGCGTTCATCCGCCTCCACCGGTCGGCCGGCTCCATCCGCGACGTCGGGCGCGCCCCACAGTTCCTGCGCTCGATCGTGATCAACCTGGCCCGCGACCACAACCGCCGCGGGCTGATGTCGCTCCGGCACCGCAACAGCGCGATCAGGGCCAAGGAGCCACCGGAGCCCGAGAGTCTGGTGATGGCCGACGACGAGTCGGCCGCCGTGCTGGCCGCGCTGAGGTCGCTCCCCGAGCGCCAACGGGGCTGTCTGGTACTGCACTACTACGAGGAACTGACGGTCGCCGAGGTCGCCGAGACACTCGGTATCTCGCCGAACTCCGTCAAGACACACTGCCGCCGTGGGCTGGCTGCACTCGAATCCCGGCTGGGGGAGACGCGATGACCGCCGCAGGAGACGCCATGGACCGTCCACCGGTCGAGCAGCGGCTGATCGACGCGCTGCGATCGACCGATCGTGTCGAGCCGAGCCCCGACCTGTGGTCTCGCGTCGTCCACTCGATCGACGAGGACACGGCCCACCGCCGTCGGGTCCGCATCACGATCGCGGCGACCCTCGGAACCCTCGCCGCACTCATCGCGGCCGGCTGGCTGGCCCTCGAGGAGTCCGGAGATGGCGTCCGGGTGCAGCCGGCCGTTCTCGAGATCCTGCGGATCGTCGCCTCCATCTGCCTGATCGCCACCCTCGGCCCGGCGATTCGCCGGTTCGGCCGCAACTACGCCGACGACCTGTGGCGCAACGTGCCGCATCAGGGCACTGCGCTGCTCCGGCTCCTCGACATCGCCTACTACCTCGTGTTCGCGGGCTGGACCGTGATGGCCCACGATGCAATGCCTCCGGAGGATGCTCTCCTGGCCGAGCAACTGGAACAGACGATCGGGTTGACCGGCGGGCTGCTCGTCATCATGGGGTTGCTGCACGCCGTGACCGTGATGCTCCTCCCCTTCGTCGCCCTCATCTCCAACTCGACACGTGCGGGCAAGCCGCTGCCGAAGTGGCTCAACGTCATCCTCATCGTCGGTGCGATCTGGGTCGGTGCCCAGCTCGTCTTCGCCATCATGGGGGTGTTCGCGATCGGTCTGGGCGGCTGACAACCTGCAACGCGAAGCTGCAACACGTGTCTGACACCGTCAGGCGAGGTTGCTGGATCTGGGGTAGACGTCCATGGGGTCGGTGGCGACGTTGACGAGGTAGGGGACGCCGCTCTCGAAGCCGCGGTCGAGGGCGGGGCCGATCTGGTCGGGGGAGGTGACCAGTTCGCCGTCGCCGCCGAGGGCGCGGACGACTTCGTCGTAGCGGCACTCCGGCTGGAGGTCGCAGGCCAGGTCCCAGCCGTAGATGGCCTGCATCGGATGCTTCTCGAGGCCCCACATGCCGTTGTTGCCAACGACCATCACGACCGGCAGATTCTGGCGCACCAGGGAGTCGACGTCCATGAGACTGAAGCCGGCCGCCCCGTCGCCGAGGAGCAGGACGATCTGAGAGTCGGGCCGCACCGTACGGGCAGCGATGGCAGAGCCGAGGCCGCTGCCGAGGCAGCCGTACGGGCCGGTGTCGAGCCAGCAGCCCGGCTCGAACACCTCGATCAGCTTGCCGGCATACGAGGCGAAGTCGCCGCCGTCGCAGATGACGACCGCGTCCCGCGCCAGGCGCTGACGCAGCTCCCCGTAGATGCGGCCGGGCTTGATGGGGGCGTCGGAGGCGGTGAGCATCGGGATCTCGGATTCGGCGGCCCTGGTCTCGGCGGCGCGCAGTTCGGCCATCCAGTCGGTGTGGTCGACCCGGTCGCCGCCGTACCTGGCGAGGCCGTCGAGGGTCTGTGCGATGTCACCGGCGACCGAGTGCACGTCGACGTGCGGTGCCACCTGGCTCGCCGAGTCGACCACGTGGGCGACCGTGGCAGCACCGAAGCTGCCGAACCCGAGCCGGAAGTCGAGCGGCGTTCCGAGCACCACCACCAGGTCGGCCCGCTGCTTCAGCAGGCCCCGCGTCCGCAGGAACGCGAGGTCGTGGTCGGCCGGGATCG
>CBFCWZ010000052.1:0-15307 GCA_965601935.1 uncultured Ilumatobacteraceae bacterium | reverse complement strand
CTCCAGCCGCCCCTCCGACGCGATCGCCCTCGCCGTCCGCTGCGAAGCCCCGCTGTACGCCAGCGAGGAGCTCATCGAGGAAGCCGGGCAGGAACCTCCCGACGAGGACACCGACGACGTCGACGACGACGAGATCATCGACGAGTTCAAGGACTTCATCGAGAACGTCTCGCCGGAGGACTTCGGCGAACCCGGCGAGCCGGGGAACGCCGAGTAGTCGCCCCCGTCAGGGAGGACACCGACCCGGACCGGGTGACGTCGAGCGGAACTGTTCACGATCGCGGGCGCGTCAGGCTCGGGGACCGGTTCATCGAGAACGTCTCTCCGGAGACGTCTGCGAACCGGGCCGAGCAACAGGGACGTTCGGGGGTTGACGAGCGCGCGGGGCCCCCGTACGGTGGTCCTTCTCACAACGTCGTAGTTACGGCCCTGTCGGTCCGCTACGGCCCGGTTCGTTCGCGAGTTGGGAACGACGAAATCGGAGGCAGACACGTGACCACAGATGAACGAGCGATCGACGCCACGACCGCTGAGCAACTCGGGTACAGCGGAACCCAGACCGCCAAGGTCGTCGGCATCTCGTACCGCCAGCTCGACTACTGGGCGCGGACCGATCTCATCCGCCCGTCGTTGAGCGATGCGGCGGGGAGCGGTAGCCGTCGCAAGTACTCCTACAACGATCTGCTGGAGCTGAAGACGATCAAGAAGCTGCTCGACGCCGGCATCAAGCTCGAGCAGGTGCGCAAGGTCTTCACGTACCTGCGCGAGGAGCTGGCCACCGAGATCGCTGCTGCCCACATCGTCATCGAAGGCGGCAGTGTCATGCTCTGTCAGGACGACGATCTGATCGACGTCCTCCAGCGCGGGCAGGGGGTGCTGAACGTTCTGTCCATCGGCGGCGTCAAGGAGGAACTGGAGGCCGACCTCGCCCCTTTGGAAGAGATGTCCGGAACTGAGGCCGTGCGTCGGATCGGATGACTCTCAAGCAGTCCCCTCTGGCGGCCCAGCACCTCGCGGCGGGCGCCAGTCTCGTCGACTTCGGCGGTTGGGAGATGCCGCTCTCGTATCCGGGTGGCACCATCGAGGAGCACCTGGCATGCCGTTCCACCGCGGTCATGTTCGACGTCAGCCACCTCGGGACGGTCCGGGTGGAGGGCGAATCCGCATTCGAACGCCTCCAGCAGAACCTCTCCAACGACCTCGACAAGATCGGCCCCGGGCGGGCGCAGTACACACATCTCCTCGACACCGAGGCGTCCGTGCTCGACGACATCATCGTCTGGTGGCACCCCGGTGAGTCCTTCGTGTTCGACGTGATGCCGAACGCCTCCAACACCGATCGCGTCCGTGCTGCGATCGGCGGGACCGACACCACGTCGACCCGTGCGGTGATCGCGATCCAAGGGCCCGAGGCACGCGCCAAGGTCGCCGGGGTGTTCCCGGAGGCTGCCGAGGTCGGACGGTTCCGTGTGTCCGAGTGCTCGTGGGAGGGGAACCTCTGTACCGTGGCCGGAACGGGCTACACCGGCGAGAACGGACTCGAGATCGCAGTTCCGACCGAGGCTGCGGCCTCTGTGTGGACCGCGCTCGCCGAATCGGGAGTCACGCTCGCCGGCCTGGGTGCACGCGACACGCTGCGACTCGAAGCGGCGCTTCCGCTCCACGGACACGAACTGGGTCCCGGCATCACCTCCCTGCAGGCCGGGCTGGGTTGGGTCGTGGCCTGGGACAAGCCCGGGTTCACGGGTCGTGCTGCAGCGATCGCCGAGCGGGATGAAGGGGTCAGTCGCCGACTCGTGGGGATCGCCACCCAAGGCCGCCGACCCGCACGCGCCGGTTGCGTCATCCGCCTCGACGGCGAGGAGGCGGGAATCGTCACCAGCGGCAACTTCGCTCCGTCGCTCGGCCACGGGATCGCGCTCGGGTTCCTGCCCCCAGGGACCGAGGCCGACACTCCGGTCGTCATCGATGTGCGCGGGAAGGACCTCGCCGGAAGAGTCGTCCCGACCCCGTTCGTGTAGCGAGCCGTCAGGACTCGGCTTTCTTCGCGGTCTTCTTCGCGGTCTTCTTCTTGGCCGTTGTCGTCGTGACGGCACGCGACTCGGCCGACGACTTCGTGGCGGCGGGCTTCTTCGCGCCAGGCTTCTCGGCGGCCGGCTTTTTCGCGCCAGGCTTCTTGGCGGCGGGCTTCTTCACGCCCGACTTCTTGGCGGGCTTCTTGCTGCGCTTCTCGGGGCCGGGCTCGTCGGCCGGAGGCTTCTCGCCCTCGCCCCAGTTGGTGCGGCTGATACGTGTGGGCGGGGGAGTGCGGGTCGGTGAATCGTCGAGTGGCGGCTCTGTCAGCACATCGACCACCGGGTCATGTTGTGGCCGGGGGTCCTCCTCGGTCGCAGCCGACTCCTCGTCGTCGTCGGCTGCCGACTCGATGTCGTCCGTGCTGCTCGTCGTGTCGAGATCGACGCCCGGGGGAGCGGCTCTGGCCTCGGTGTCGCCCGGGGCCGAGAAACCCGGGATCCGTAGGCCACCGAACAGCCCGCCCGCCGTGCCGGCCAGTTGGGTGAGCGGCCCGAGCCGGCTGCTGAGTTCACCGAGCACCTCGGTGAACTGCTGCATCTGACGCGGGATCTGTTCGACCTCAGGGCTCGACATGATCGACGCCATTCGCTCCAGCGCGGGTGCCGCCGCCATGGCGGGCCCACTGACGACCTGCATCATCTGGTCGGCGGTCTTCACCGTACGCGTCACCTGCGGGACTGCGGCGCGAAGGGGTTCCTCGACCTCGGCGAGCAAGACGTTGACGCGCTCTGCTGTGTCGTTCAGGTTCTCCATCGTCCGGTTGAAGTTCTCGACACCGTTCAGGAACTCGTCGACGCCCCGTCGGAACTGGTCGACGGAGCGGATGGTTCCGGCGATCGGAGCAGCCAGCAGTCCGAACAAGTCGTTCAACGGATCGGGCTCAGCCATCTGCGGAAACCTACTGCCCGACCGAGGCCGGCACCGTACGGTCCCCCTCGTCGACCTGGCGGGCGTACTCCTCGAGTGGTTCACAGGAGCAGACGAGGTTCCGGTCACCCGCCGCGCCGTCGATTCGGGACACGGGCGGAAGATACTTGTCGTGGCGGAGGCTCGGGACGGGATACGCGGCCAACTCCCGGGAGTACGGGCGGTCCCAGTGGCCGATGAGTTCCTCCGCAGTGTGTGGTGCCTGACGAAGCGGGCTGTCGGCGACCTCCCACTCGCCGTCGGCCACTCGCCGGATCTCGTCGCGGATCGCGATCATGGCGGTGCAGAAGCGGTCGAGTTCCTCCAGCGATTCGCTCTCGGTGGGTTCGATCATCAGGGTGCCGGCCACGGGGAAGCTCATGGTGGGGGCGTGGAAGCCGTAATCGACCAGGCGCTTGGCTACGTCGTCGACGGTGACGCCGGTGGCCTTCGTGAGGGGTCGGACATCGACGATGCACTCGTGGGCCACTCGCCCATTGGCGCCCTTGTAGAGGACGGGGAAGTGAGCGTCGAGGCGTGCGGCGACGTAGTTGGCGGCGATCACGGCGACCTCTGTCGCTCGCCGGAGCCCGGCATCGCCCATCATCTCGATGTACATCCAGGAGATCGGCAGGATCATCGCGGACCCGAATCGCGCTGCCGAAACGGCGCCGACCGGCGCACCGCGGGTGAGGGGGTCCGACGGCAGGAATGGGGCGAGATGCGCCCTCACACCCACCGGACCGACGCCTGGGCCGCCGCCGCCATGTGGGATGCAGAAGGTCTTGTGCAGGTTCAGGTGGCTGACGTCGGCGCCGAAGTCGGCGAGGCGGGACCAGCCGACGAGGGCGTTGAGGTTCGCTCCGTCCACGTACACCTGGCCGCCGGCCTCGTGGATCAGTTCGCACAACTCTCGGACCTCGGCTTCGAAGACGCCGTGGGTGGAGGGGTAGGTGATCATGATCCCGGCGAGCCGGTCGCCGGACTGGACGATCTTCGCCCTGACGTCGTCGAGATCGACGTTGCCGCCGTCGTCACAGGCGACCACGACCACGTCGAGCCCGGCCATGACGGCGCTCGCCGCATTCGTTCCGTGGGCACTCGAGGGGATCAGGCAGATCGTTCGCTGATCGTCTCCGCGGGAGCGGTGGTAGGCGCGGATCGCCAGCAGCCCGGCGAACTCACCCTGGCTGCCGGCGTTGGGTTGGACGCTGACGCTGTCGTACCCGGTGATCTCGGCGAGTCGCTGCTCGAGCCCCTCGATCATCTCGACGTACCCCTGCACTTGGTCGGCGGGCGCGAAGGGGTGGATGTCGGCGAACTCGGGCCAGGTGACGGGAAGCATCTCCGCGGTGGCGTTGAGCTTCATCGTGCAACTGCCGAGCGGGATCATCGAGCGGTCGAGGGCGAGGTCCCGGTCGGCCAATCGGCGCAGGTAGCGGAGCATCTCGTGCTCGCTGTGATAGCGCGCGAACACGTTCTGCCCGAGGAACTCGTCGGAGCGGCGCAGGGCCGCAGGAAGCCCGTCGGGAGCGGAGTCGACACCGTCGCCGGAGAGGGGAGTGGCACCCAGTGCCGCAACGATCGCGGCGACGTCGGAGGGGGTGGTGGTCTCGTCGAAGGTCAGGCCCACCGCGACCTCGTCGACGCGGCGGACGTTGTAGCCGGCAGTACGGGCCGCATCGACGGCCTCGTCCGCCGAGCCCACCTCGACGTGGAGGGTGTCGAACCACGTGTCGTTGCGGAGCGCGAAGCCGGACGAGGTGAGACCGGCAGCGGCGATCGAGGTCAGCCGCTGCACCCGCTCGGCGATCCGGGTGAGGCCTTCGCGGCCGTGCCAGACGGCGTAGAGACCGGCCATGTTGGCGAGGAGAACCTGGGCGGTGCAGATGTTCGAGGTGGCCTTCTCGCGCCGGATGTGCTGTTCGCGGGTCTGGAGAGCGAGGCGCAGCGCCGGTCGACCGGCGGTGTCGGTGCTGACCCCGACGATGCGCCCCGGCATGCTGCGAGCGGCGTTGCCATGGGCCGCGACGAAGGCGGCGTGCGGGCCACCGAAGCCCATCGGCACGCCGAATCGCTGCGCCGAGCCGATGGCGATGTCGGCGCCCATCGCACCCGGAGGGGTGGTGAGGACGCAGGCGAGCGGGTCGGTCGCGACCGCGGCGAGACCACCTTGCTCGTGGACCCGCCCGATGGCCGCGGTCCAGTCGACGACCGCCCCCGATGAGGTCGGCAGGCTGAACAGTGCTCCGAAGCAGCCACCGTCGATCTCGTCGACGTCACCCACCACGAGGTCGACGCCGACGGGTTCGGCACGGGTCCGCAGGACGGCGAGCGTCTGGGGGTGGACGTCGTGGTGCACCACGAACCGATCCGATCTCGACTTCGACTTGCGACGGGCCATCACCATCGCCTCCGCACAAGCGGTCGCCTCGTCGAGCAGGGAGGCGTTCGCCACTTCGAGACCGGTCAACTCCGAGACCAGCGTCTGGAAGTTCAGCAGCGCCTCGAGTCGCCCCTGGCTGATCTCTGGTTGGTACGGCGTGTAGGCGGTGTACCAGGCGGGGTTCTCCAGGACGTTCCTGGCGATCACCGGGGGAGTGACCGTGCCGTGGTACCCCATCCCGATCAGCGAGGTGACCACCTCGTTGTGGCCGGCGATGGAGCGCAGCGAATCCAGCGCCTCGGTCTCGGAGCGCGCCGGGTACACCTCGCGTTGCTCGGAGAGGATCGATCCCGGCATCGTCTCGCGCATCAGCTCATCGGCGGACGTGACACCGAGTGCCTCGAGCATGCGTTCGACGTCGGGCTCGCGCGGACCGAGGTGGCGTCGTAGGAAGTGTTCGGTGTCGAGCAGTTCAGCGATCGGGGTGGGCACGGCGGAACCTCCGTTGGTGCGCCCCGGCTGTCATCGATACCTGAGAGTTTGACCGCTCGTGCGGCTTTCCCCGTCGGCGGCCGGGGGAGGGGCGAGCCCATCCCCCGACGCTTTCCAGCCTGCCTCACCCCCACGGTCCGGTGGCCTGAGAGATTCCGGGGTGGTTGCTCCTTCGGCGCCCGTTCGAAACGAGCTCTCCCGCGCGGGTGGAACGGCAGTTCAGTTGTTGCGGCGCAGCGTACTCACTTCGACCCGGCAACGGGAGGTCCGCTCGTCGGGAGCGGGAATGGCTCAGCGCTGCGCCGACGTGTTCGAGCAGTCGTTCATCGCCTTGAGCAGCGGATACGGGTTGATCGCCGCACCGCCGTTCGGATGGACCTCGAAGTGGAGGTGAGGTGTCGCGCTGTTGCCCGTGTTGCCGACGAAGCCGATCACGTCGCCGGCCTTGACCTTGCTCCCGACGCCGATCCCCTTGGCCAACTCACTGAGGTGGAGGTAGGTGAAGTAGGTCCCGTCGCCCTGCTGGACCCTGAGTCCGTTGCCGGCGCGCGAGCCGGCGTAGTCCGAGTAGATCTTCGACACCGTTCCGTCCACCACGGCGTACAGCAGTTTCCCCTCGGCGGCGATGACGTCGGTGCCCTGATGCGTCCGGCCGGTCCCGCGTGGCGCGAGCCAGGTGTCGGCGAACCAGCACTTTCCCTGGACCGGGAAGACCTTCATCTTCACGCTCGCCGCAGAGGGGGCGGAGGGGGCGGACGCCGCGTTGAGTTTCAGCCTCGATGCAGTGATCGAGTCGATTTTGCCCGTCACTGCGAGCCCTTCTCGACGCTGAAATTCCATCACGGCGCCCGCCGTGCTCCCGCCGAAGGCCCCGTCTGCACCGCCGGGGAACCAGATCCCCGTCGCGAGGAGGGCCTTCTGCAGGGCGACCACGCGTGAACCGGACTCGCCGAACTGGGCGAACCCCACCGTGGCGGTCACGCCAGCCGTCGAAGAGCCGAGACCGAGGTACTTCGCACCCTGGCTACTCAACACTCCGGACTGAGTGAGACCATTCACCTTCTGAAAGACCTTGAGGGTAGACGTCGTCGCCGGTCCGAACACTCCGTCGGCACCGCCGAACAGTGCCAGACCGCTCTGCATGAGGGCGCGTTGGAGGTCCTTCACCAGGTCGCCCCTCGACCCCTGCTTGAGACCCACGTGACCTGTCGAGGTACCTGAGCCTCCACTTGAGGGCGAGGCGGACTTGGTCGAGTCGGTGGTCGTGGCGGCGGCCCGGAGAGCCTTCTCCGTCGCCTCGTTCACGACACCGGTGACGGCAAGGCCGTTCCACCCCTGAAAGGCGGCCACCGCCGAGTGGGTGGCGGGGCCGAAGATCCCATCGGCTCCACCCACCAGAGGCACTCCCGCGGCCATGAGGGCAGCCTGCATCGCCTTTGCCGTCGATCCGGTGGCACCCTGCTTGAGGCCCTTCCAACTGCTCGAGGAAGAACCGGACGTGACCCCGGACTTCGTCGTCGAGCCGCCCGAGTTCGACCCCGCACTCGACGGGGCGCCACCTGCTGCCTTCTGCAACCAGAAGGCGGTGCCTTTGGTCACCACTCCGGAGCGCTCCAGCCCGTTCCACCCCTGGAACATCTGGAGCGCGGCCTGGGTTCCGGCACCGAAGATGCCGTCGGCGCCACCCGGGAGATAGAGACCGGTCGACTGCAGCATCTTCTGGAGAGTCGTCACGGCGGAACCGCGCGAGCCGATCTTCAGCCCGACGAGATCCGACTGTGGAGTCGAGGTCGCGGCCGGTGCAGCCTCGACCGGCGTGGGCAGTACGAGAAGACTCGCGGCGACCGCCGTGGCAGCCACGATCGAGCGGCGCACAGATCGGCGCCGACGCGGGGAGGACGGGGAGGTTGACATCTTTCTCTGGCTCCTGGAATCGAGTGACAAGGGCTCAAACGCACTCGAGAGCAGTTAGCTCTCACCCTCCACCTCATGGTCGCAATAAGTCTCGACTAGAGGTTGAGAGTGATCTCAGTCTGGACCCGTTTGGTCCCACTGTCCACCAGAATCGGAAAGATTGACATAACGAAGATTATGGGCGCTCTCGGTGATCGAAAACACCAGGTCAGCACGCCGCCCCGCTCAGGGTGTTGAATTCGTCATGACGGAAATTCCGTCAGTCGCCGGGTGCGGAGATCTCCCGGTCGCGCAGCGGGCGCGCCGCATCGAGCAACCACTCGAGGGCATCGGTGAGCTGCTGGACGGTTCGACGGCCCGGGGCGCCGAGGTCGCGTTCGGTGTCGTCGACCGCACATGCCAGCACGTACAACTCGTCGTGGAGGGCGTCGAGTTGGTCACGGGCGATCACCAACTCGTTCTCGCTGAGTTCGAGTTCTGCCGCCCTCTGGTGGGCCACCCACTCCCACTGACGGCATCGCTGGGAGCAGAACTCTCTCGGCCGACCCGGTCCCTTGCGTTCAGGGAGCGCCCGCCGGCACCAGCGACACCGCTTCGGCCCGCTCCCCTCGGTGCGAGTTGGTCCGGCAGAATCCGTCATGACGAAATGGTAGACGAGTGCCCGATGCCGACCGGTGGATGGCGGCGGTCCGCTGCGAGACTGTCGCCATGAGATCGTTGCCTCCGGCTCCCGGGCGCGCCTTCGCCAGCGACAACGCAGCCGGCGCGCACCCCCGCATCCTGGATGCCATCGCCGATGCCAACTCGGGCCACGCACTCGCCTATGGCGATGATTCCGTCACCCGTCGGTGTGAGGACGCATTCGCCGAGCTGTTCGACGCCGACGTCACGACGCGACTCACTTTCAACGGCACCGGTGCGAACATCGTTGCGCTCGCAACCCTGCAGGGGGCGCTCCCCGGACCGCACCATGCGGTCGTGTGCACCAACTGGGCCCACATCGACGCCGACGAAACGGGCGCGCCCGAACGGGCGCTGGCAACCAAGCTGATCGATCTTCCGTCGCCCGACGCCAAGCTCACTCCCGATCAGCTGCGCGGGCTTCGCCATCTGCAGGGTGTCCCGCACCACGCCCAACCCGGGATCGTGTCGATCACCCAGGCCACCGAGCTGGGCTCCCTCTACTCCCCCGAAGAGATCTCGGCGCTCTGCGACACCGCCCACGAGATGGGCCTGCTCGTCCACCTCGACGGGGCCAGGATCGCCAACGCCACCGCGGCTCTCGGCGGGACGCGCCAGACGCTCCGCTCTTTCACGGTCGACGCGGGGGTCGACGCGATCAGCTTCGGTGGCACCAAGAACGGCCTGCTCGGCGCGGAGGCCGTCGTCTTCCTGAATCCGGCCGCCGAGACCGGTTCCGAGTACGTCCGCAAGCAGGTCACGCAGCTGCCGTCGAAGATGCGCTTCCTGGCCGTCCAGTTCCTGGCTGTCCTGGAGGACGACCTGTGGCTCGAGCTGGCGGGACACGCCAACGAGATGGCGACCGAACTGCACCGCCTCACCTCGGTGATCCCTGGCGTGGAGCTCGACGAGAAGCCGGCGGTGAACAGCCTCTTCCCCCGCCTTCCCGCCGACATGATCGGACCATTGCGCGAGTGGTGCTTCTTCTGGCCGTGGGACATCGAACGCAACCAGGTGCGTTGGATGACCTCCTGGGACACCGAGATCGGCGACGTCGAGCAGTTCGCGGACGGCGTCAGGGCGCTCGCCGAGCAGGGCTGAGAACCGGGTTCGACCCCTCTCTTTCGCCTTCATCCACTGCCTCTACTCCGGTTGCGGCCCGCTTTCGGGCGCCCGACGAGTTCTTTACGAAATGCTCGTCACGCACAATTGACTCACTGGTTGATTTCTCCTACTCTGCTCGCCGTCGACGGATTGGTGCGTCGGCCAATGGGGATGAACTCATCATTCGAGGAGGGGCCGGATGGCAGCAGTCGAGATTCCGATCGATCGGGTCGAGACCGACGACGATTGGATGGACGCGGGGGCATGCAAGGGGCTCACGCACCTGTTCTTCCCGCCTGCCGCCGAACGACCACAAGCCCGGGAACGCCGTGAGTCCGCCGCCCGCCACGTCTGTGGGAGCTGCTCGGTGCAGACCACCTGTCAGGGTTTCGCCCGTGAGCACCACGAGTACGGATTCTGGGGCGGCGAGTCCGAAGACGAGCGTCACGCGGCCGGATTCCGGCTGATCGCCCCGATCGGTGTCCGGGCGCGAAGCGTCAGCTGATCCCGCTTCTCCGAGTCGAGCGACGCGCCGCCCGCCGCGCTCGGCCACCCGTACCCTGAGCCGTATGTACGACGTGGTCGTTCTCGGCAGCGCCAACCTCGATCTCGTCGTGCGCGCCGAACGGCATCCCCGCTCCGGCGAGACGCTCCTCGGAGCGGACTATCGCGAGTTCCCCGGCGGAAAGGGTCTCAACCAAGCGGTCGCGGCCAGCCGGGCGGGGGCGGCCGTCGCCTTCGTCGGTGCGGTCGGTGACGACCCGGCGGGCACGCGCCTCCTCGACGAGGCCGAATCCGCCGGGGTGGACCTCGCCCATGTCAGGGTCGTGTCCGGGGTGCCCACTGGTCGCGCGCTCATCACCGTTGCCGACGACGGTGACAACACGATCGTGGTGGTTCCGGGAGCGAACCTCCACGTCTCCCCGGAGCTCCCCACCGGCACAATCCTCTTGGCCCAACTCGAGATCCCGCTCCCCGCGGTCCTCACCGGGTTCGCCTCTGCCCGCGCCCGCGGCGCTCGGACCTTGCTCAACCCGGCGCCCGCCACTGCCCTGCCGACCGAACTCGTTGCGACGACCGACGTGATGATCCCCAACGAGCACGAAGCTGCCGTGCTCGGCGGGGACGACGCCCTCGTCGCCGCCGGAGTGGAGACCGTCGTCACCACACTCGGTGCGGACGGTGCAGCCGTTCGGCGCGCGGACCGCTCCGGCAGGGGCGAGCACCGCCGGGTCCCGGCGCCGCAGGTGGTCCCCGTCGACACCACGGGAGCCGGGGATGCGTTCTGCGGCGTCCTTGCAGCCCGGCTCGCCGCCGGGGCCGAACTCGACGACGCACTGACGTGGGCGCTCGCCGGAGGGTCGCTCGCGACCACCGTTGCCGGGGCGGTGCCGTCGCTGCCCACTGCCACGGCGATCGAGGAGTTCCTCAGCGGCGAAGGGTGACGCCGGCCCACCCGTCGAGGACGGAGGTTCGGATCGGCTCGGCCGGTTCCAGCGCCGCCACTACGTGGTCGTGCCGACCGTCGAGGACTCCACTCAGGACGATCAGCCCGCCGGGTGCGCACAACCGACGGAGATCGTCGGCGAGCGTCACCAGAGTCGGGGCGAGGATGTTCGCGACGACGACGTCGAAGACATCGCCGAGTTCCGCCGCGGGTGTGTCGTCGATCAGGACGTGTCCGGAGACGCCGTTCAGTTCGACATTGGCCCGTGCGGCCTCCACTGCCGCCGAGGAGACGTCGACACCCCTCGCCTCCCGGGCCCCGAGCAGAACAGCGGCAATTGCCAGTACCCCGGAGCCACATCCGACGTCGAGCAGTCGGCAGCCGTGGCGCCGTCCGACGGCAGCGACGACATGGTCCAATGCGAGCTGGGTCGTCGGATGGTCGCCCAGTCCGAACGAGCTGCCCGGTTCGATGCGAACGGCCACCCTCCCCTCCCCCGGATCGATCCCCTGCATCCATGCCGGAATCGTCATGACGGAATCGGCGACAACGGTCGGCGCGGCGAACTCACGCCAGGTCTCGGCCGGCGTCGGATCGACCTCTTCGGTACGCCACTCCCACTGTGGAAACGATCGCTCCGCCCTGTCGTGGGTGGCGTCACCCTCCCCGACGGTCGTCCAGAGCTCCACCCGACTCCCGTCGAGATCGCGCTCTTCCACCGCGTCGACGCCGAGTCCCCACAGGGCGTCAGAGGCCAACTCGGCGTCCGCCCGCTCCACGGTGACGACGAGGGCCCTCATCGATCGATCTCCACACCGGCGTCCACGGGCGGCCGATCCATCACGCGAGCCTGCGCAGCCCTTCCTTGTAGAGCAGGATCCGCTCCAGGTAGGCCTGAGCCCCATCCCGGATCTGGTCGATGCGGGCCCGGCCGGGCTTGATCACCGCCGGGGTCCCGACTGCGAGCGCGCCGGACGGGACGTCGGTGTCGTTGAGCAGGACCGAGTTGGCCGCCACCATGGAACCGGTCCCGACCACACAGCGGTGCAGCACCATCGCCGCATTCCCGATCAGGACCTCGTCCTCGAGCGTGCACGCTTCCAGGTGGATCTGGTGCCCCAACACGCATCCGTCCCCGACCACCGTCGGCTGCTCGGGGGTCGTGTGGAGGACGGCGTTGTCCTGGACACTCGATCTCTCGCCGATGACGATGTGTCCGCCGTCGCCACGCAGGACCGCACCCGGCCAGACCGACGACAGCGCCCCGATCGTGACGTCGCCGATGACGACGGCGTCCGGGTGCACGAACGCCTCGTCGCTGATGCGGGGGACGTGTTCTCCGAGTGCATAGATCGGCATGCGCGGCACGGTAGCCGCGTCGATCATCCCATCGACCCTCGTTCTCTCGGCGCGCTCTGTCGTTCAATCGCCGCGAGACGCCACGACCCGATACCGTGATGTCAATGCCTCGCAGGATCGACATCGAGTTGACGAGCGCGCTCGCCGACGGAAACTGGACGTGGCGCGCCGCAGGCGCCCGCGAACCGAAGGGCGTGCTCCAGGGCACCATCCTCCCCGAGGGTGCTGCCGTCGGGGACGAGCTGAAGGTCGAAGTCGAGCAGATGCTCGAGGGGATCGAAGTGCTCTCCGTGGTCAAGGGCCGTGAGAAACACTCCCCCGATCTGCTCGAGCTGCTTCCGGTCGAGGAGAACTTCGAGGCCGTCCTCCAGACCCGCGCCAAGCGCGATCGCAAGGGTGGCGGCAAGGGCCGCGACAAGCGCCGCGGCGACCGCAAGGGCTCACGGGACGACGGCGAGCGCCAGCAGCGCAACGAGCGCCCCCGCTTCGACCCTCCGCCCGAGGTTCCGCAGCGTCCGAAGCCGAAGCGCCTGAAGCCGGGCAAGGCCCATCGCGGCGAGGTCCTGAGCGAGATCCCCGAAGAGCAGCGAGCGATTGCGGAGCTGGCCCTCCAGGGCATGCCCGCCGTGCGTTCTCGGCTCGCCGAGGAGAACAAGAAGCTCTCCGCTGCCGGACAGCCGGAGATGCCTGAGGCAACGGTGCTGAAGATGGCCGAGGATCTCCTTCCGAAACTGCGCGTCGCCGATTGGCTCGACCGCGCCGACGCCGCTCAGCGCCAGATGCAGACGCTCGACCTGCGTGACCTGCGGAGCGTCGTGGCCGCCGGGGACGACCCCATGGTGGCCCGCGACGAATCAACCCGTGGGCTCTCCGAGGAACTGAAGGCGGCACTCGTCAAGAAGCAGGAGGAGGAACTCCGCCTCTGGCTCGAGGACGTCGATACCGCACTCGGTGTGGGCCGAGTCATCCGGGCGCTGCGCCTCTCGTCGCAACCCCCGAAGGCGGGCGTCATGTTCCCGCCCGATCTCGCTCGTCGGCTCGGCGAGGCCGCGACCGCTGCGCTCGAGCCGACCGACACCTCCGACCGCTGGAGTGCCGTTCTCGAAGCTGCGGCCTTCTCGCCGGTGCGCACGCTCGTCGTTCCGACCGCGCCCCCCTCGAACATCACCGACGACCTGAAGGCGACCGCGCTGCGCCTCGGGCCGCTGCTCCCGCAAGTGGCCGAACTACTCCAGGTCGAGGTTCCGGCCGACGCTCCCCGTCCGAAGCCGCTGCGGCCACAGCCCAGGAAGGACCAGAAGCGCGGCCGCTCGAACCGTGGGGGCCACGGCACGCGGGGCGGCGCCCGTGGCGACGCCCCCGCCGGAACCTGACTCGCAGCCCTCCTCGATGCGGCCGTACTGTGCGGCCATGACCAGCCTCGTCACCTACGAAGCCGACGGCCGCGTCGGCATCCTCACCCTCAATCGCCCCGACGCGCGCAACGCGGTCAACGGTGACCTGGCGAACGCGATGGAGGCCGCCGTCGATCGCCTGGAAGAGGACGACGACGTCTGGGTCGGGATCCTCCAGGCCAACACCGAGGGCCACCAGCGGCCGGTGTTCTGCGCCGGTGCCGACCTCAAGGCCGTCAACTCCGGGCAAGGGGCCGCGCTCGCCACCGAACGCGGCGGATTCGGTGGGTTCGTCTACCGGGAACGCCGCAAGCCGATCATCGTTGCCGTCGACGGTCTCGCCACGGCCGGCGGATGTGAGATCGTCCTCGCCGCGGATCTCGTGGTCGCCACGACGCGGTCGGCCTTCGGCCTGGCCGAAGTGAAGCGCAATCTCGTCGCAGGCGCCGGCGGCCTGTTCCGTCTCCCCCGTGCGATCGGACGGTCGGCGGCAATGGAGGCGATCCTCACCGGTGAGCCGATCCCCGCCGAGCGGGCCTACGATCTCGGTCTCGTGTCACGGCTCGTCGGCCCCGGCGAGGCGACGGCTGAGGCTCGGCGTTTGGCAGCACAGATCACCGATGCGGCTCCGTTGGCCGTCTGGGCCAGCCGCAAGGTCGTCCTCGCCGCGGCGTCGGAAGATGACGCCACTCTGGTCCGGATGACCAACGACGCGATGCGCACGGTGATGTCGTCAGAGGACCTCCAGGAGGGGCTTTCGGCCTTCATCGAGAAGCGGCCCCCCGAGTGGAAGGGCCGCTGACGCGGGCACGATGACGTCAGAACTGGCGGTACGTCACGATGAGTCGGGCCACGATGCCGGCACGTTCCCAGAGGTTCTTGGTCTGACGGTCGCCGGGGAGGGCCTGCCCCTCCACTCCGATCGCTCCCTCCGCCCGGCCCCACTGGATCACCGCGGCGAGCATGGCATCACCGAATCCGAGCTCCCGCGCATCGGGTGTGACCCAGACGAACCCGACGCGCAGCACGTCGTCGTCCCCGAGGGCTGCCGCGATCACCGAGACCACAACGGGCCCGATATGGCCGACGACCACGTGGTGGGACCCGAGGACATCGGCCCAGCCGTCGCCGATCTCGGGGTTCTCGGCCAGCCAGCGTCGGCCACCCCGCTGATCGACGAGGGCGGCACGAGCCTCTCCCTCGAGCAGCACGATCTGAGGCAGATCGTCCGGGTGGGCGGCACGGGTGTCGGGATCGATCATTGTTCCTGCAGGCGTTCGAGCTTGCCGAGTACGGTCCGCCGGCCCCTGGTCGCGGCCTCGTACGACTCGATGAGGTCTCGCTCGGAGCGGGTCAGGCCCGCCAGCTTGTCGATGATGTGGGCCGCGGGAAGCTGGTCGTAGTCAGGCAGGGCCAGATCAACGACGTCGATCTTCCCGATGGGAGAGGTGTCGAGACCGGGCTCGGTCGGATGGTCGTGCTCGCGATCGGAGAGATCGGCAGAGGTGGCTGGTTCGGCGGCAGAGGTGGCTGGTTCGGCGGCAGAGG
>CBFCWZ010000051.1:0-15355 GCA_965601935.1 uncultured Ilumatobacteraceae bacterium | reverse complement strand
CGACGGCGTCTATGTCAACTTCCTCTCGGACGAGCCGACGGACGTGCTGGCGGGCGTGTACGGAGCGGAGAAGCTGGCCCGGCTCAGGGCACTCAAGCGGAAGTACGACCCCACCAACTTCTTCCGCCACAACTCGAACATCACACCCGGGAACTCCCCTCATCCGGACTCATCGGGATAATCCCGATTGACTTTGTCGACTTTCACGACGAATGTGCGTAGAGTCGTTTTTCCACCACCCAGGGGGAGATCTCCTTCCACGACTGGCTGGGCGACTCGTGGGGAGTCCTGTTCAGCCACCCGAAGGACTTCACCCCGGTCTGCACGACCGAACTCGGCTACGTGGCCAAGATCAAGGACCAGTTCGACCGCCGCAACGTGAAGGTGATCGGCCTGTCCGTCGACTCGGTCGACAGTCACGTCGAGTGGGAGAAGGACATCGACGAGACCCAGGGTCAGGCGGTCAACTTCCCGATGATCGGCGACCCCGATCGCACCGTGGCGGACCTCTACGACATGATCCATCCGAACGCCGACGACACGCTCACGGTGCGCTCGGTCTTCGTCATCGGCCCCGACAAGAAGGTCAAGCTCACGATCACCTACCCCGCCTCGACGGGCCGCAATTTCGACGAGATCCTGCGCGTGATCGACAGCCTGCAACTCACCGCCGACCACAAGGTGGCCACCCCGGCCAACTGGACGGACGGGGAGGATGTGATCATCGTTCCGGCGCTCTCCGACGAGGAGGCCGCCGAGCTGTTCCCGAACGGCTGGGAGCCGGTGAAGCCCTACCTGCGGGTCACCCAGCAGCCGAGCTGACCCGTCAGGCGAGGGCGCGGACGACGTTTCTCCACCCCGGCGCGAGGTCGACCTCGGTGGGGTGGAGGGACGGTCCGGTCGTGGCGGCATCGACGTTCGCAACGAGGCTGTGCGCCACGCTGTCGCCGACGGTCAGGGCGATGTCCCTCGCTCCGCCGAGTCGCGTGTGGGCGGCGGACGCGTCCCCGTCCCGCCAGAGCGCAA
Source organism: uncultured Ilumatobacteraceae bacterium (assembly GCA_965601935.1). Classification (GTDB taxonomy): domain Bacteria; phylum Actinomycetota; class Acidimicrobiia; order Acidimicrobiales; family Ilumatobacteraceae; genus CBFCWZ01. Next base: position 14,329 of record CBFCWZ010000051.1, on the reverse strand, counting down.
CGCCTGCTGCGAGTTCGGCGAGGATGCGGTCGAGATAACTCGCCCCCTTCGTCGCCGCCACGGCGTCGGCGTCCTTCACCGCCCTCGCGGAGTCGCCGGTCAGGACCGACGCGAGTGCGTGCACGGCGTGGAAGTAGGGGGACTCCACGGGCACCTCGGACAACTGTGCCAGCGCCTCCTCCGCTCGACCGGCCTGGCAGAGCAGGAGCGCCAGGGTGATGCGTACCTCGGAGTCGTCCGCCCCGACCGCGTTCGACCGTTGGACGGCCCGTTCGCCGAGCTGGATCGCCCGCTCCCCCAGCCCGAGGTGAGCGGCCGCGCCCGCCACCGCGATGGCTGGATACGCCAGGTCGCCGAAGCTGTCGCTCAGCGCCACCGTCTCCTCCATCGCCACCTGGGCCTCCTCTCCCCTGCCGAGGGCGACGAGGGCGCGCATCCGCGGGGCAAGAGCGAAAATGATCCCGAAACGGTCGCCGGTCTCGCGGAACGTGACGAGGGCGCGCTTCGACAGCTCGTTCGAACCGGCGAAGTCGCCACTCCAGAGACGGATGGCCGAGAGGAGGGTGTCCATCATCGCCGGCGCCCACGACTGACCGTCCTCGAGCGACAGATCACGCACGCGCATGGCGAGTGCGGTCGCCCGGTCGAGATCGCCCTCCATGAAGTGCAGGTACGCCATGAGCCCGAGACACCACGACGCACCTGCCCCGTCGCCCAGTTCCTCGAAGACGGCCAAGGTCGCTTCGATGCGCTGCCGCGCGAGGGGGACGTCACCGCTGAGGAATGCGACCCAGGCCTTGTGCTGGACCGCCCACGCCCGGCGCCGGCGGTCGCCGATCTCGACGAAGAGCGCCTCGGCCTCGGTCAGGAGTTCGTCGGCCCTGCCGAGCGAGCCACCGAAGACTTCGACGAAGCCGGCATCGCTCAGCGACGTGCCGAGTTCGGACTTGTGACCCGTTGCGCGCAACAGTTCGATGCTCCGCGCGAGCTCGGCTCGCGCCTGGGGGATGTCGCCCTCGGTCTGGGCGATCACGCCGAGCAGGCGAAGGGCGATCGCCTGGTGCGTGAGATCGCCGGTCCGCAACGACGCATCGAGTGCCCGCTGCGCATCAACGCGGGCCGACGGCAGATCGCGTCGCTCGGCCGCCGCCTCGGAGCGCATCAGCAGGAGATCGCGCACCTGACCCGGGTCCGCCGGGGCCAGGTCGAGGGCGCGGGTGGCCAGCCGTCGGGCGTTGGCAAAGGCGCCGGAGTCGAGCGACTTCTGCACGGCCTCGAGCAGCAGGGCGATCGCCTGCTCCTTGATCGGCGGGGCGACGCCGGGGACCGAACCGATTTCTCCGACGAGTTCGGCCGCGGTCGCCGCATGGTGGGCGATCTGATCGATACCGGCCGAGTGCCGGCCCATCATCACCGATGCCGTGCCGGCATGGCGCTGCGCACGGGCTGTCTTGGTGAGCGTCCGGTACACCACCTCCCGCACCACGTCGCTGCGGAAGCGCCACCACCCGTCGTCGATCTCGAGCAGCCCGACGTCGTCCAATGTGTCGAGATCGTTCTCGGAGAACTGCTGCCCGAGGTGGGCCGCGAAGTTGGCGAGCGATGCCACGAGACCGTTGCCACCGAGCACCGCCGCGTTGTCGAGGATCGCCCGCGGCCCCGGCTCCAGAGTGTCGACACGGGCGTTGATCAGAGCGCGCAACGACCCGGGGAGTTCGGTGCTGTCAGGGGAATCCGACGCCAGCTCCGCCAGCTGCAGGAGGAAGAGCGGGTTGCCCCCGGCGCGCTCGTAGATCTGCTCGATCAACTCGTCGGAGGCCGAGCCTCCGAACACCGTCTGGACGAGTTCTTCGGCCTCGGAGACCTCGAGCGGGTCGAGCGGCATCCGGACGGTCAGAGGGAGGTCGGCGGCGGGCGGCCAGTCGACGTCGGCCCCGTCGCGCTGTGCCGTGATGATGAGCACGGGGCGATCGGCCACCGAACGAGCCAGCCGATTCAGGAGGTCGATGAGGAGCGGGTCGGCCCACTGCAGGTCGTCGATCCACAGCACGACAGGTCGTTCCAACGACCGTCGCCGAACGGCCTCCACGACGAGCCCGAAGAGGCGCTCGCGCACCTCCGCCGGGGGCAGGTGGTCCAACTCGGAGGGGTACCCCATGAGGTGGAGGGCACCCTCCACCCACCGGTCGAGCCGGATGTCTCCGGGGTCGAACCTGTAGAGGGCAATGCCTCGCTCGCGCACGCGTTCGCGCAAGATGGACTCGGCAACGGTGCGGTCGAGCCCCATTCGCCGGAAGAGCGCCCCCGCGATCGGGGTCCACGCCGTGTCCTCGCCGAACGGGGCACACGCACCGGCGAACTCGCTGAACTCACGGGCCTCTCGCGAACCGAGGACTTCGTCGACCAGGCGGGTCTTGCCGGAGCCGGCCTCACCGGTGAGCGCGACCACCGCGCTCCGACCAGCCACGATCCCGTCGAGAAGTGAGTTGAGCAGGGCTTGCTGCGTCGCTCGGCCGACGAACTGGCGCTCCTTGTGCGCGGGGGTGGCAACGGGATCGGCGCGGCGGCCCACCGCGCGCCAGATCCGCGCCGTCTGCTCCCGACCGGGCACCACCACGTCGTCGATGAGCTGAAGGATCACCTCGTCACCGGCGAGCTGGGCGGTGGCGTCGCCGACGTAGACGTCACCGGGCGGAGCCAGTCCCTGCAGGCGGTGGGTCACGTTCACCACGTCCCCCATCACCGTGTAGTCGTCGGTTCCCCTCAGGACCCCGACGAGCACTTCGCCCGTGTTCACCCCGACGCGCAGCTGGACCTCGGCGGGAAGCTCCTCGCCCTCGGCATTCATCGCCAGGATCGAGGCGTGCATCTCGATCGCCGCGCAGAGCGCCCGCGTCGGGTCGTCCTCGTGGGCGGCCGGAACACCGAAGAGGGCCAGCAGGCCGTCGCCCAGCACCTTGTCGACGGTTCCGCCGTACCTGTTGACCGCCGCCACGAGGCGCTCGAGGGTGCCGTCGATGATCCGCTTCACCCGCTCCGGATCGAGGTGTTCGGACAACGCCGTGAACCCGACGACATCGGCGAACAGAACGGTGACGACCTTTCGCTCCTCCTCGTTGGTGACCTCCACCGCCTGGCCACACGACGGACAGAATCGCGCCCCAGCCGGAAGCGGCTGGGAGCAGGAGGAACACGACATCGCAGGGGAAATCGTACGGCACGCGCAGGGTCCCCGGGACGGCCTCTGGAACTCGGCGTGCGCCGGACCCGGAGGCACGGCAGGCTGTAGGGCGATGAGTTCCCTCGATACCCCTCCCTCGTCAGCCGATCCGACCCACGCCGCGGCGGGCGCGATCGACGCCGTCAAGACCTACGGCACCGGTGATGCACAGGTGAAAGCTCTCGACGGGATCAGCGTGGCGTTCGAGGAAGGTCACTTCACGGCGATCATGGGGCCCTCGGGTTCGGGCAAGTCGACCCTGCTCCACTGCCTCGCCGGCCTCGACACCCTCACGTCCGGAGCGACCTACATCGGCGACACCTACCTCGCCTCGTTGAACGACAAGGACCTCACCGAACTGCGCCGTACCCAGGTGGGCTTCGTGTTCCAGGCCTTCAACCTCATCCCCACGCTGACGGCCGAGGAGAACATCCGCCTCCCGATGATGCTCGGCGGCGAGACCGGCGATCGCGACTGGATCGACATGGTGGTCGACACGGTCGGCCTCGGCGACCGGCTGAAGCACCGTCCGAGCGAACTGTCCGGCGGGCAGCAGCAGCGTGTCGCAGTCGCTCGGGCGATGGCCTCGCACCCCAAGATCATCTTCGCCGACGAACCGACCGGCAACCTCGACTCGGTGACCGGCCTCGAGATCCTCCAGTTCATGGAGCGAGCGGTGTCCGACCACGGCCAGACGATCGTGATGGTCACCCACGACCCGAATGCCGCCAGCCACGCCGACCGGATCGTCTTCGTCGCCGACGGGCAGATCGTCGACGAAGTCCGCGATCCGCAGGCCGACGACGTCTTCGAACGCATGCGGCGTCTGAGTTCCTGACATGAGCGCCCGTTCGACCGCCCTGCTCGCCCGCAAGAGCATTCGTGCCCGCCTCGGCCGCACCATCGCCATCGCCGTCGCGATCACCGTGTCGGTCTCGTTCGTCGTCGGCGCGTTCGTCCTCGCCGACAGCCTCGAGAAGGTCATCACCGAGATGTTCGACGAACTCGCCGCCGAACTCGACTACCAGGTGCGGGCGACGAGTGAGACCGGTGACGCCAGGGAGTCGCGCGAACCCATTCCGATCGAGATCGCCGACGCCGTCGCCGCGGTCGAGGGCGTCGACGTGGTCGAGCCGACCCTCACCCGCTACGCCCAACTCCTCGATGCGGACGGCGACGCCGTCCGGCCGGCCGGCGGTCCCACGCTCGGCGTGTCGTGGGAGGGCGACGAGGGGATCCAGGGCGTCACCGTCAAGGAGGGCCGCCCCCCGACGGGACCGGGAGAGCTCGCCATCGACAAGGCGACGGCCGACCGGATCGGCTTCGAGGTCGACGACGAAGTCACCTATCTGACCGATGTGGGACGCTTCTCCGGAACGGTGACCGCACTGATCGGCCTGGGTGACGGCGACTCGTTCGCCGGAGCGGCGCTCGTCGCCCTCGACCTCGACACGGCGTTGGACCACTTCGGGGCCGCGGGCAAGGTCGACACCCTCGACATCAGCATCCGCGACGATGCCGACGCGGCAGGCGTCCAATCGGACATCGAGGCCCTGCTGCCCGACCGTGTCGAGGTGGTGACCGGCGCGCAGGTCTCCGAGGAGGTGAGTGACGCCGTCGGCGAGGTCATCGACCTCTTCGCCACGGGACTCCTGATCTTCGCCTTCATCACCGCCTTCGTCGGCGCCTTCATCATCAACAACGTCTTCCAGATCACGATCGGCCAGCGGCTCCGCGAGCTGGCGCTGCTGCGCGCCGTCGGGGCCTCGGGGCGACAGGTCCGGCGGATGTTGGCCGGCGAAGCTCTGCTCCTCGGCGTGATCGCCACCCTGATGGGAATCGCCGGTGGAGTCGCCGTCGCACGCCTGTTGGTGTTCGTGTTCAACTCCGCCGGGGCCGGCTTCCCGTCGCCGCAGACGATCATCGCCGGACGCACGGTCATGGTGGCTGCGCTCGTCGGCGTGGGGATCACGATGGCATCCGTACTCGTGCCGGCGCGGCGAGCCGCCCGGATCCCACCCGTCGCGGCAATGCACCCTGAAGTGGGTTTCGCCGCGCTGCAGGCCAGACGCCTGGTCGGCGGTGCGGTCCTGACCATCGCGGGAGGAACTGCGTTCGCGTACGGCCTTCTCGTCCGACCGGGCGGCGCGGTCTCGCTGATCGCACTCGCCGGCGGAGGGGCGCTGCTCCTCTTCCTCGGCGTCGCCAGTCTCTCCTCGACTGTCGCCCGGCCTGTCACCCATGCACTCGGCTGGCCGATCGCCAAGCTGTTCAAGGTGCCGGGAACACTGGCCCGGGACAACGTCGCCCGCGTCCCGCGGCGCACCTCGTCGAGCGCCGCTGCGCTGATGGTGGGTGTCGCCCTGGTGAGCGCCGCTTCGATCTTCGCCTCCTCGCTCCGGGCCACCTTCCTCGACACCCTCGAGAACGCGATCTCGGCCGACTACATCGTCACCGACCCCAACTTCCAGGGCCTGTCGCCCGCCGTCGCCGAGGAACTCGCCGACGTGGACGAACTCCAGGCCGTCACGCCGATCCGTCAGATCGCCGCCATCGTCGACGACGACCAGAAGGCATTCGGGGCGGTGGATGCCGCGGCCTTCGCCGAGATGGTCAACGCCGACGTGCAGAGCGGCTCCATCGCCGACCTCGGCGAGGGCGAACTGGCCCTCCACGTCGACCCGGCCGGGGACCTCGACGCCGGCGTGGGGTCGATCATCGACGTCACCTACCAGAACGGTGTCGAGGCACAGCTCACCGTCGGCGCGGTCTACGCCGACAGCAATTTCGGGAACTGGCTCATCACACTGGACACCCTCGAGTCCGTCACCGACGTGGCCGCCCGGGATCTGTTCGTGATCGGCAAGCTGGCGGACGGAGTCACCGTCGAAGCCGGAAATGCCGCGGTGGGAGCAGCGATGGAGGGGTTTCCCCAGGCGGATCTCCAGACGAACGCAGAATTCCGTCGCTCCCAGGAGGACCAGATCAACCAGCTGCTGATCATCATCACCTCCCTGCTCACGCTCGCCATCGTGCTGGCCATCCTCGGCATCTCGATCACGCTGGCGCTCGGAGTGTTCGAACGGACACGCGAGATCGGGCTGCTCCGTGCGGTGGGCATGAACAAGCGCCAGACGCGCCGATCCGTGCGCTGGGAAGCCGTGATCGTGTCGGTCTTCGGCGCACTCGTCGGAATCGTGCTCGGGACGTTCCTCGGGCTGATCCTGACGATCGCCGTGCCCGACGACGTGATCGACCAAGTCGCCTTCAGCGGCTCGACGATCGTGGTGATCCTGGTCGGTGCCGTGCTGGCAGGCCTGTTCGCCGCGCTCTACCCCAGCTACAAGGCATCGAACATGGACGTGCTCGAGGCGATCGCCACCGAGTAGTGGTGCCGCGCCGGTCTCGCGATTCGCTGTGACAGCCCGTGGGGCTAGGAGATCTCGCGGCGCCAGGGCAGTTCGGCGAGGAACTTGGCCGCCGCCGGATGGGGGTCCATCGGTGTGTCGTCGGGGGACTGCTCGCGCACGGGGTCGAGGTGCACCTGACATCCCGGGCACCAGTAGAGGGTGCGGCGGTGTCGGCCGATCCGCTGGCTCGAGACGGTCTCGCCGCAGCGCCCGCAGCGCTGACCGGTGCGGCCGTAGACGGCATGGCCGTCGGGGGTTCCCGGCGCCGTCACGCGGTCGGAGCGGTGCAGGTTGGCCCGCAACATGGTCGCCGCCGAGTTGGCGAGCCGGATCGCGTCGTGCTCACCGAGGTCACCGACCCGACCGAACGGGCTCAACTCGGTGGCCCACAACACCTCGCATCGGTACACGTTGCCGACCCCGCACATCACCCGCTGGTCGAGCATCACCTCGGCGAGGGTCTCGTCGGGGTCGGGGTACGAGAGCAGGAGGTCGACCACCTGTCCGAGGTCGGTGTCGCCCTTGCACAGGTCGGGGCCGAGCCGGCCCATCCCGGGGTGCCGGCGCCGGTCGGGCTGGCGATAGGTCTCGACGGTGGGCGCGTTGAAGCACACCGCGATCCAGTCGTCGACCTCGATGGCGGCCCTCATCTCGTTGTAGCTGCGACGCCAGTTGTCTCCCGTGCGGTACAGGTGCCACGCCCCTGACATGCGCATGTGCGTATGGAGGACCAGACCGTCGTCCCACTCGATCTCGAGGTGCTTGCCGTGGCTCTCGACCCGTTCGACGACCCGACCAGGATCGGGGGACGGACCGATCAGCCGCGGGGCGTCGAACCGCCGCAGAGGCTTGCCGGCAAGCGCCGTCCGCAGGGCACTCGCCGCACGATGAATCGTGTCCCCTTCAGGCATGGTGACGACAGAGTACGTGACCGCGAAATCACACTGGTGTCATTCCACGTTCCGATCAGTTGTCGACCTGATCGGAATCGGGCGCCTCCGCGTCGTACTCCGAGTTGAGCCGGCGCTGGATGACCACCCGTACCTCGGTGGTCAGACTGTCACCGAGGGCCTCCTCCAGTTCCGCGTCCAGCGTGTCGGGATCGGGGAGGTTGGTCGGTGGTCCGATGAGGACCACCGTGACCGAGTTGCCGTCCACGCGGGTCTCGATGAGGTCGTGGTTCGGCGAATCCTCGAGCCACGAGGCGGTCACCTTCCGGATGGTTCCGATCTCGAAGGCGTTGGCCGTGATCTGACTGCCGTTCAGGAGGAGCCCGCCGAGCACGATTCCCGTCAGCGCGACCAGCGATGCAGACGCGGTGCGCACGCGCTGCCGGTTCCGCGCCACCTGGGCGATCGGGGTGATGCCTGTCATGACGAACACGAGCCCGCCCATCACCACGATCGCAAGGAAGTTGGTGGTGAAGAGCAGAAGGGCGCCGTTCCCCGCGGCCCAATCCTCCTCGGCCCACGCGATCCCGACCACCGAGAGCGGCGGGACGAGCGAGATGGCGATCGCCACGCCGGGCAGAGCATCGGACACATCGCGTCGCGACAGGCCGTACGCCCCGGCGGCACCCGCGGCAGTGGCAGTGATGAGATCGATCACAGTGGGATTCGAGCGGCTGACGATCTGGCCGTTGGTGGTCGGGTCGAACGTGACGGGGGCGACCCGAGTGAGCAGGTAGCTGATGCCGATCGTCAGAACGATCCCGAGAACCGCGACCCCCGTGTTCCGCAGCAGGCGGTTCGGCCATCCCATCACCACGCTGATCGCCATCCCCATCAGCGGCGTCATCAACGGGGCCACGAGCATCGCCCCGATCACGACCGCGGTCGAGTCGTTGATGATGCCCATCGCGGCGATGATCGTGGCGAACGACATCAGTGCGATGAACGACACGAGGCGCCGTGAGAGGTCGGGGCCCTCGAAGAGGATCTTGCGGTAGAGCAGCCGCCGGTCCACCGGGGTGCGGGTGCGCGACGAAAGCCACTCCCATACCAGGTGCCGCTCGAAGGGGATCTCCTCGTCCTCCGGGGCAGTCAGGACCTGTGCGAGGGCCAGTGCACCGAGGATCCCCCACATCGCGGCGAACGCGACGGTCGAGATCACGAGAAGCTGCGACGGGTAGACGGCCAGCACCGTCGCGACAGCGATGAACGCCGTGACCTTGGCCACCGGCCACACGAGCGGTCCGCCGCCCTCCCTTCGTCGACGGCGCAGCGTGCGGACGAAATCGGACGCTGCGAACAGCACCATCAGCAGTGCGACCGACCGCCCGACGGACTCGAGCGCCCGCTCGGGATCGAGCAGCAGGAGAACTGCGACAGTGACGCCGACCGCCGACGTGGCGACGGTCGGCCAGTCGCGCGGGCGGACCCTCATCGCGTTGTAGAGCATCTGCAGGGAGAACAACCCCATGAACAGCGCCAGCAGCACGATGAACACGCCGTTCGTCCGCTGCGGCCAGGCCACGATGGCGATGGCGATGGCCATGCCGAGCACCAAACGGACGACCGCGGGGTTGCGCAGCCGCTCGAGCTGCACTTCCGGCGGGAGAAAGGCAGTTGGGATGTCGTCGAACTCGCCGGTCTCGGCACTCAGCGCCTCAGAGGCGCGGGGAAGAACCGGGCCGCCGTACTCGAGCGGCCGTCGCGGGTCGCTCACGGGAGAGCGCCGACGTGAGCGAGCGCCAGCCGGATCAGCCGGTCGTGACCACTCGTCATCTGCGCCCGCACCTCCTCACCCACGGCTTCCTCGGGCGGGAACCAGGCCAGGTCGAGGGCTTCCTGGGTCGGCTCGCACTCTCCCTCCACCGGAACCACGTAGGCCAGGCTCACGGCATGATGGCGGGGATCGTAGAAGCCGGACCGCGCGGGGTTCGGGAAGTACTCGACGACGGTGAACGGCGCCGGGTCGGTCGGGATCCGGGGCAGGGCGAGAGGCCCGAGATCCTTCTCACAGTGCCGCGTGAGCGCCTCGCGGACCCGCTCGCCGAAGAGCACGCGGCCGGTCACGACCATCCGGCTGATGGTGCCATCGGCGGCCACCCGCAGCAGCATGCCGACCTTGGTGACGTTCCCGTGGCTGTCGACGCGAACCGGGACCGCGTCGACGTACACGATCGGGACGTGGGCACGGACGAGTTCGAGGTCGTCGTGCGACAGCCAACCCGTGCTCGTCTGGGTGCTCGAGGTGTCGTCGATCTCCGTCACGACTGTCGATGATCCCACGCGAACCACACCCCACCCAAGGACCCGGTGCCAGTATGCGTTCATGCCTCCGAAGGGGACGACATCCGACGCCGAACGCTGGGACCAGCGATACGCCGACGCGCCGGTGCCCACACCAACCGCTCCCGAGGCGCTGGCCGGCCTCGACATCGAAGTCCCCCACTCCGGCCGCGCGATCGACGTGGCGTGCGGGACCGGCGCGCAAACGCTGTGGCTGGCCGAGCGCGGCCTCGAGGTCGTGGCCATCGACGTCTCGCCCAGGGCCATCGAGGTGCTCACGCTGGCGGCACAGTCGCGCGAGCTGTCGTCACGCATCGACGCACGGACCGTCTCGCTCGACCACGGTCTGCCCGGCGACCTCGCCGACGTCGACGTCTTGGTCTGTCAACGCTTCCGCGACCCCACGCTCTACGACCCGTTCGTGAGAGCCGTGCGCCCGGGAGGCATCGGCATCGTCACCGTGCTCTCGGCGGTGGGGCTCGGAGGCGAGCCCGGACCCTTCCACGCCCCGCCGGCCGACCTGTCCGCCGGCTTCGACCGCCTCGACACCGAACTTCTGCTCGATGTCGAGGCCGACGGCGTCGCCTCCGTCGTCTTCCGCCGCCGATGAGCACCGAGTGAGGAGCCGAATCGCATGAGCACACCCGACCGCCCCCGCGTCGTCGTCACCGGCCGCATCCCCGACGCCGGCCTCGATGTCCTGCGCGCCACCACCGATCTCTGGGCCTGGGACCGCGACGAGCCGATCGACCACGCCACCCGGAACGGGCAACTGGCCGACGCCGAGGCTGCAGTGACCCTGCTCACCGATCGCGTCGACGCCGACTTCCTCGACGCCGCGCCCCGATTGCGCGTGGTGGCCAACGTCGCTGTCGGCTTCAACAACATCGACGTCGAGGCCTGCGCACGTCGGGGAGTCATGGTGACCAACACGCCGGGCGTGCTCACCGACGCCACCGCCGACCTCGCGATGGCGCTGATCCTCATGTCGACCCGCCGCCTCGGCGAGGGCGAACGGCTCATCCGGTCGGGTGCCGAGTGGGAGTGGGGGATGTTCATGATGCTCGGAACCGGCCTGCAGGGCCGCCGGCTGGGCATCGTGGGGATGGGCGGCATCGGTCGCGCACTCGCCGAGCGGGCCCGCGCATTCGGGATGCAGATCACGTACCACAACCGACGGCCCGTCGGCCCCGACGTCGAGGCGCGGCTCGACGCCACACTGCTCACCCTCGACGATCTCCTGGCCGGCAGCGACGTGGTGTCGCTGAACTGCCCCTACACCGAGGAGACGCACCACCTCATCGACGCCGGCGCGCTCGAACGAATGAGTCGGAGTTCGTTCCTCGTGAACACCGCCCGCGGCCCCGTCGTCGACGAGTCGGCCCTCGTCGAGGCACTCCACACAGGGAGTATCGCGGGTGTCGGACTCGACGTGTTCGAGCACGAGCCCGACGTCCACCCTGGACTCCTCGAACTCGACAATGCGGTGCTGGTCCCCCACCTCGGGTCTGCCACGGTGGAGACACGCGGGGCGATGGCCGAGTTGGCGGCGCGCAACGTGGTGGAGGTACTGGCGGGGAGGCCGGCTCTCACGCCGGTCTCCTGACCGTCAGGGGCGGGACAGCTGGGCGAACGCCCTGGCGACGACCTCGTCGAAGCGAGCAGTCACCGCACCGAGCCACCCCTCTGACTGCTCGTCGGCGAACGCGGCCCGCACCTGGCTCCGGATGGCCGCGGCATCCGGACCGAGCGGATCACCGTGCGCATGCAACCAAGCGTCCGCGCGCAGCGCCTGCAACACGCTCACCGTGTCGACCGTGCCGAACTCGAGCGCGGCTGCCGTGACCTCACGTCCGGGGAGCAGGTCGTGGACGACGCCGAGCCAATCCCCGCTGAGGGTCGCCGACACGCTCTCGCCGCCGGTCATCGAGCGGACATCGCCCCACCACGAGGCCGCTCGTTCGTACGGCTCGGTGCCCAGATCCTCGTGCAGGATCAGCTCGCCGTGACCGGACGGTCCGAGCCCGGTGTGCAGGTCGACCAGACCCACCCGTGCACCCGCGGCGACGAAGCCGGCCAATTCCTCCACGACCCAGCGGTGCGACCACACGGGACCAGTGCCACCGTAGAAGACCCCGGTGGGATGGGCGTACTGGCCGCCGCTCACGATGGCCTGGAACTCGTCCAACCCGACCCGACCCGCCTCCTCGAGCAACCGGAGCGTGGTCGCCTCCTGGGTCGCTTCGTCCCACTGTTCGGGAACCAGCAGCGATGCCACCCCGCCGTACTGCTCGTTCACGGGGGACGGACGGTTCCAGTCGACGAAGTTGCGGTTGAGATCGACGTTGTCCTCGTTGACCCGGCGCACCCACGAGAACCCGAACGGGTTCAGGCCGTGGACGAGAACCACCTTCACGTGGTCGGGCCGATCGACGGCGTGCTCTTCCAGCCAGTGGGACTGCAGGGCCGACCCGGTGAAGCCCTCCACCCCGTGGGTCCCGGACACGACGACGAGGGCCGCATCGGTGTCGTCGGGACCGAGTACCGCAACGTCAATGGCCAACTCCTCGCCGTGCAGACCCACTTCGGGATGGAGTGCCGATGACCTTCGTGCACCTGCCGCGTCGGCGGACGCGAGGAAGCGGCCGCGTGCGTCGGGGTAACTGGGAGCAAGTGTGTTCATGTCGAGTTCCTCGTGCAACGTGCATCGAACCGGCGCCACAGGGCAGAGTGAGGGCTGTGTTCTTCACCGGACCGGCTGCCGTGCGACTGTACGACGACCATGTCGACGCGGTCCATCGCTACCTCGCGCGCCGCCTCGGAGCGGACCACGCCATCCCGTTGGTGGGTGAGACATTCGCCATCGCGGTGAGCGGGCAGGGCCCGCCCAACAACACCGCCGAGATGGAACGCACCTGGCTGCTGGGGATCGCCACCGACCTGCTCCACCGCCACGACGACATCGAAGAGGAACGGCTGGCGACATGGGCAGCCGACGAAACGGGTCGAGAAGCTGCCGATCCCCTCCTCGAGACAGTGGCCGCCGACTCGGAGACCGCCGTGCTGCGCGCCGCCGCCACCCTTCGGCCCGACGACCGCGACCTCCTCTTCCTCACGGTGTGGGAGGGCTATCCGATCCAGGCCGCGGCCCGAGTCGCCGGACTCTCCACAGGGGCGACGTCCTCCGCGCTCAAGCGGATCCGTCGCGAACTGCGCAAGCGAGCTGCCACGGTCAGCAAGAACACCGGACCAGCACCGACACCCGACGACCCGGGTCTCCGGAAGAGCGGCGAGGACGCCTCGTGAGCGACGTGTTCGACCTCGTCGAGGGTGCGCGGCCCGACGTCGACCCGATCCCACCCGACGACCGGCGACGATTCCGTGAGGAGCTCTTCCACGACGGACGCCGTACGCCCGATGCCACCGCCGAAGCGGCGGTGGTCGTGCCGTGGCAGACCCGGCACCGCTCGCGTCAGCTCGTGATCTTCGTCGCGCTCCTGCTGATCGGCGGGGTGGTCACCCTGTACGTGCTGCGCGACGAGGAGAGCCACGACTCCACCGCCGCGGTCGCCACCGCACCAACCACCCGACCCGAGGCCGAGGAGACCTCCGGGAGTGCTCCCGCCTTCGAGTTCACACCCCTGCTGTTGCAGTCGGCACCGGCCGGCTACCGACTGCACTGGGCCCGCTACGAGGGGAATCTGCCCGCCGACACGGTCGGGCTGGCCCGCTACGTGGGTCCGGCCGACGAACCGGAGATCGCCATCCGCCTGCGCGCCGAGCCCGGCGCCTACTCGGGGGAACTCGAGGAGGACACCCAGACCTGGCAGGTCGAACAACGGCGCGCTGCCGCAGACCCCGCGTCCGGGCTGTGCATCGACTCCACTTGCAGCGTCAACATCCAATGGAACGACATCACGGCCGTGTCGGTGTCGTGGGTCAACTGGGATGGCACGTCGCTCAACGCGGAGGTCACCCATGAACGACTCGTCGAGTACGCGCAGAGCCTCACCCCCCAGCCGGGGCGGTGGAAGCCGGGATCGATCGACCCGGCCGACCCCACCTGGGAGCTTCCCGACCCCGACAACGCACCCCTCCTCCTTCCGGGCAACGACGACTCCGTCATCTCCGCCGAGCATCAGCCGCCGTGGCCGGGCTCCAGCAGCGTCAGCGTCCGGGCCGCCGACGACACCATCATCACGATGCGCGAGGGCGATGGAGGTGCCACGAGCTTCGAGCAGGACGACCTCGTCCGGCAGGGCTCGGTCTCGCTGGTCCCGCCGGCCAATCGCGGGGCCGACCCTCTGCAGTACGACCTCGAGGTCCGCTGCGGGTTCGCCCAGGTCGCCGACGAACCCGGGAGGCGTGTCCTCCGTACGACGATGGAGCGGCTGTTCGACTCCATGACCGTCGACCGTGGCGAGATCACCCTCCAGCTGCGTGAGGACTGGTCGCGCGTCGCGGCC